>CAXTTB010000285.1:0-5183 GCA_964246905.1 uncultured Acetobacteraceae bacterium
GGGCCTGGTCCGATGGCGGGATGACGGGTTGGGATCTCCGTCTATGCTTGCCGCACCCTTGCGGCGCTGATCGCTCCGGGGTGGGGACCCGGATTGAAGGCCGACACGGCGCATCCGTCTTGACATAATCGAAACAACATACGAGTGCAGGCTTGTTGCAAAGCGATGCGAGCACGGAATTGCAGTTACGCCTGGATGTCAGCAGCGTCAGCCGCTACGTGAGCCGGTCGCAACAGGCCAGGGTTCTAAGCGAGGAGTGGGTTTCTTCAAATGCGTACTGCGTGAATTGCGGTCATGAACGCTTGCAACAATATAAGAGCAACAATCCTGCAACTGATTTCCGTTGTGCTGGATGTGATGAAAGATACGAGTTGAAGGGCAAAAAAGGACGCTTTGGCAGCAAGGTCGTGAACGGAGCATATCATACGCTTGTTCAAAAACTACAGACAGAGCAGAATCCTAATTTGATCCTTCTGGCGTACGACAAAGAATTTCGTTCGGTGTTGGATTTGGAAATTATCCCAAAACACTTTTTCACTCCGGATATCGTTGAGGCAAGACCACCACTCTCTGCGTCAGCGAGGCGTGCTGGCTGGATTGGCTGCAACATCAATCTCACATCGATCCCGCTTGCCGGCCGGATCTGCATTGTTGCGAACCAAGTTGCGAGGTCAAAGTCCGATGTCCTGGAGAACTGGAACAAGACACGGTTTCTTCGCGAAAAGGATGTACGAGAAAGAACCTGGCTGCTGACTGTCATGAGCCTTATCGAATCTTTGATGCGGAAAGATTTCACACTCAATGAATTGTATGCGTCCGAAGACCGTCTAAGCCATGCGTTTCCCAACAACAAACATATCAGGGCGAAGATTCGGCAGCAGCTTCAAACATTGCGAGACGGTGGCTACATAGAGTTTACAGCAAAGGGACGATATTCTCTGGTGAAACCATGACGCTCCCCCCACCCTTGCGGAGCTTGTGCCAGACGATGTTGCTCTTGTAGCTGAACCCCCAAACCTTCGTGACCTGCAAGCCCTCGGGCAGCATGGCGTTGGGCACCCACAGATAGAGGTGCGACGTGGGCGCGCCGATGGCCGCCACGGGCAGTGCCGCGATGGCGGGGAGGTCCAGGGTCCCGTAGCGGCTCAGGCGCTTGTGCTCCGGCGCCATCTTGCCCGTGCGGTTCGTGAACTGCCAGGGCGGGTCGGCCAGGATGCAGGCGAAGCGGCGGCCATCCATCGCGGCGAGGAGGTCCGCCGCCGGGTCGGAGCCGTTCGTGGTCACTGGCCGATTCCCTTTGGTTCGCGTGCCGTCCTTTCTTCCCCATCTGGGCCGCATCGGCAAGGCCCGTGACGGCGCCGACGCCTGCGGGACCCGCGGCCGTGCCCCATGCCTTGCGCGTCCGTCATCCACCGTCAGCGTGCCCTGGCTGCAGGCGAAGCCCAGCGGCCGCCCGAAACCGCAATGAACCTTTGAGTTCATTGAACGCGCAACACTCTACCTGCAAGCTCTTTCCAGATTTGCGCGCCCGCCTCGAAGCAGACCCGTCAGTCAGGCAGACATCATGGAACCATTCTGGAATGTTGTTCACAACAAGCTGACATCCGGGAGCGCCATCGGCGTTCTGCTGCTCTCGCTGACAATCATCGTGACCGTGCTCACGACCTTCGTCTTAACCTCGCAAACCCGGTCGCTCCGAGGGTTCTGGGCGCACCTTGTGCCGCCCGGGATCTTGTCGCATCCATCGGCCCGCGCCGATTTCCTGTTCTTCGCGACGAAGCGTCTGCTGAAACTGGCGTGGGTGTTCCCCGCCGGGCTGTCGGCGGTCAGCGTCGGCGCCGTGGTCCACCACGGGCTGGCGGCCGCATTCGCCATCAACGGTGCGCCCGGCGGCGCCGGCAGCCCATGGCTGGGCGCCTTGTTCACGGCCAGCATGATCCTGACCCATGATTTCGCCTACTACCTCTACCACCGGGCACTCCACGCCTATCCGGCGTTGTGGGAGTTCCACAAGGTCCATCATTCGGCGGAATGCATGGTCGGGACCACGGACGAGCGCACCCATCCGCTCGATGACCTCATGTTCTACGCCTGGGAAGGGTTGCTGGTCGGCCTCCTCTTCGGCGTCTGGATGTTCTTCCTCCCCAATGTGGAGGTGGTCGTCTTCGGGTTGAACGCCGTCCTCCTGAGCAAGATCCTCACCTTCGGCTATGCGAGGCACCTGCCGTACAAGATGTCGTTCGGCCGGTTGAACGCCGTCCTCAACTGCCCGCACTACCATCAACTGCACCACAGCAATAACCCGGCGCATTACGACAAGAACTTCGGCCTCAACCTGATCATCTGGGACCGCATGTTCGGCACCGTGGCGGTTCCCGAGCCGGGCGAGGACTTCGCCTACGGGCTGCAGGAGGATGAGGCCAAGGACTACCGATCCGTCGCCCGGCTCTACTCCGTGCCGCTGATCAAGCTGGCGGCCATGGCGCAGCGCAAGGTGCGCGGCTTACGTCCGTCGGCGCAGTTCAGCCAACCGGCCGCTCAGGACGTCGCGCCTTCTTAGCCCGCTCCGGCGGCTTCGGTGAACGCCGCTGCCCCAACCTGCCCGCCGCCGGGCGTCCCCTGGTCAAAGGGCCGCCCGGCCGCGCACCGCGGCGCCTGGACGGATCAGAAGTCCAGATCCGCGTAATGCGCAGGCGGCATCACCCCCGGCACCCGGTCCGCCAGCAGCGCCCGGAAGCTCGGGCGGCACTTCACCCGCGCGTACCAGTCCCGCGCGCCCGGCGACACCGACCAGTCCACGTCGCCCGCGAAGTCCAGCGCCGACAGGTGCGCCGCCGCCGCGAAATCCGCGAGCGACAGCGTGGCGCCGCCGAGCCACGTCCGCCCCTCCGCCAGCCAGCCGACATAGCCCATGTGGTCCCGCAGGTTCGCATAGCCCTGCCGCAGCAGCGCGCCGTCCGGGTTGCCCCGGCCCATCAGCCGCTTCATGAACTTCTCGCCCAAGAGGTTCGCCGTCACCTCCCGGGCGAACTTGCCGTCGAACCAGGCGAGCAGGCGCCGCACCTCCACCCGCTCCGCAAGCGTGGTGCCCAGCAGCGGGGTGTCGGGGTAGGCCTCCTCCAGGTACTCGCAGATCGTGCCGCTGTCCGCGACCACGAGGCCGTTCTCCTCCACCAGCGTCGGCACCTCGTTGGCCGGGTTCAGGGCGAAGTACTCGGGCCGCCGCTCCCACACTTTCTCTACCTGCAACTCGAACGGCAGCCGCTTCTCGGCCAGGACCAGGCGGACCTTGCGGGAGAACGGCGACAGCGGCAGGTGGTGCAGGATGCGCATGGGACCGCTTATCGCACCGGACCCGGCGCGCGCCAACCGTTACGTTCAAGCAAAGTGAACGGGACGCCCCTTGCCAAGCGGGCCGCACGTCCCCGAGTATCGCTGTGGAACGGGGGGGTTTTCATGGCAGGACACGATCTGGCCGCGCTCTGGGAAGCGCATTGCCGCCACGAGTTCGAGACCCGCGACCTCGACGCCACCATGGCGAGCATGGTGGCGGAGCCGTACGTCAACCACGTCCCCACCATGACCGGCGGCGTCGGCCACGACGCGCTCCGCCGCTTCTACCGCGACCACTTCATCGGGCGGAACCCGCCGGACACCGAGCTGCAGCCCGTCAGCCGCACCGTGGGCACGGACAGCCTGGTGGACGAGATGATCTTCCGCTTCACCCACACGTCGGAGATCGACTGGATGCTGCCGGGCGTGCCGCCCACCGGGCGCCGGGTCGAGGTGCCGCTGGTCGCCATCGTGCAGTTCCAGGACGGCAAGCTGGTGCACGAGCACATCTACTGGGATCAGGCCTCCGTGCTGGTGCAGGTGGGCCTGCTCGACCCGGCGGGCCTCCCGGTCGCGGGCGCCGAGACGGCGCGCAAGGTGCTGGACAAGACGCTGCCCAGCAACGCGCTCATGCCCGAAGGGATGCGCGGCGAGCCGCAGCCCGCCTGACCCCGCGCGCGCCTGACCCGCCGGCTCAGGTCAGCGCGATCAGGATCAGCACGATGCCCAGCATGGCGATGCCGAAGGCCGCGGTGCGCGCCACCGGCACGCCCGCCGCATACAGCGGCACGTAGGCCAGCCGCGCCCAGAAGAACAGGTGCGCCCCCACCACCGTCAGCCACCCGTGCCGCCCGGCCGCGTGCGCCATGAGCACGGCGGCGGCGAAGAACGGGAAGGTCTGCATGTAGTTGGCGAACGCCCGCTGCACCCGCGCGCCCACCCCCGTGAGCGGCTTCTGCTCGTCGCGCGGGCCGAGGTTGTAGGCCAGGCCGTGCTGCATCGTCGCAGCCTGCCCCGTGGCCAGGACGTGCGCGAGGCCGAGCACGACCGACCAGGCGAGCAGGGAAAGTTCGGTGGTCATGGGCTTCGGCGTCTCCTGGGGGTCCGCCGGGGCAACGCCGAGGCATCCAGGCAAGTTGCAGGATGGCGGTTGCCAGGCTATGGCGAATGGCCAAAACCGTTGTCTCAACGGTCCTGGGCGGTATGCCACACCCGCAAAATGCGAACGACCCCGGTCGTTTCGTCTGATTCGTAAACGATGATGTAGGGTGGCACGGCGGACAGCTCGCGTGTATTGGGCGCCCGCCCGGGCCTGCCCTTCGCAGGCAGAACGGCCAGGCTATCGGCCGCGGCGACCAAGGCCCGGGCGACCCGCACCGCCGCGGCCTTGTTGCGTTCGGCAAGCCAGGCCGTAATGCGGCGCCGGTCGTCGCGCGCCGCAGCGCGCCAGGCAACCCTCACGCGGCCGGCGACGTGGCGAGCTGACGTTCCAGGGCTTCGATGTCGGCCAGGATCTCGGCGCGGACCTCCTCATGCGGGATGTCGGGCCGCAGGTCGGCGCGGGCCTCGGCCACCGCGGCGCTCAGCGCCTGGCGCTCTGCCTCGTCCAGGGCCTCAGCCGACAGCGGGGCGTGAGCTTCGTGCGTGTTTGGCATGGCCTCCTCCGGCTTCGCTACCTAGGGCGGATTATGGGCCGCCGGCGGCATCCGTGCAAACCATGATGCGAGGGCTGTCGGACGACTGCATCTGCTGCCCCTTGACCTTCCCACGGTGGGAAGCCCCATCTGTGTCGCCAACGGTTTGTGATGGGCGTTCGACATGGATGGTGGATTGCTTGACCGCGGCGCAGC
>CAXTTB010000286.1:0-5156 GCA_964246905.1 uncultured Acetobacteraceae bacterium
ACTCGTCCACCATGCGGCCGATGTCGCCGACGTGGCGCACGATGGTGTCGGCGCACTGCGCGAAGGTCTCGGGGTCCGACGTGATCTCCTTGGTGAAGCGCCGCTTCAGCCGCTCCGCCGAAAGCTGGATGGGCGTCAACGGGTTCTTGATCTCGTGCGCGATGCGCCGGGCGACGTCCGCCCAGGCCGCCTTGCGCTGCGCCGACTGCAGCTCGGTGATGTCGTCGAAGGTCACGACGTAGCCGTCCGGACGCCCGCCGTGCAGGTCGGCGCCGATCCGCACCAGGAGCGTGCGGCGCCGCGACGGCGGGCCGATCTGCACCTCGGCCGTCCGCGCCCGCTCCGGCGGGTCGGACGCCTGGTCCAAGAGGGGCGCGAACTCCGGCACCACGTGGCCCAGCGGCAGGCCGATGGCCGCCATCAGGTCCATGCCGACCAGCTCGCTCGCCGCCCGGTTCGGCAGCTCGACGTTGGCGGAGGCGTCGAGGCCGATGACGCCGGCGGAGACCCCCGCCAGCACCGTCTCCGTGAACCGCCGCCGCCCGTCGATCTGGCTGTAGGCGTCCATCAGCTCCGTGCGCTGCGACGCGAGCTGCCCCGTCATGCGGTTGAAGGCGCGGGACAGCCCGGCCACGTCGTCCTCGCTCTGGATCTCCGGCACCCGCACCGACAGGTCCCCCGCCCGGACCCGCTCCGCCGCGAGGATCAGCCGCCCGACCGGGCGCGCGATCTGGTTGGCGAGCACCAGCCCGATCAGGATGGCGGCGCACAGCACCAGCAGCGCCACGAGAGCGAAGATCAGCGCGAACGTCACCTGCAGCCCGGAGCGGTTCTCGTCGAGCTGCTGGTACTCGGCCACCGCGCGCTCGGTCCGCGCCATGTGGCCGAGGATCTGCGGATCGACCGGGCGGCCGATCAGCAGCATCAGGCTCGGCTTGATGTTGAGCTGGACCACGGCGCGCACCTGGTTGTCGTCGGGCGACCCCAGCACCGCGACCTCGCCGTTCCTCGCCTGCTCCGTCGCCTCCTGCGGCGCCGGCTCCACGCCGAAGCCCGACATCGGGCCGACGCCTGCGAACACCGAGCCGGTCACCGGCTCGTAGATGATGGCCTCGCTCAGGCCGCGCAGCATGGTCTGGGTCTGCAGGATCTGGCCGAGGGCATAGGGGTCGCTCGCCACGAACTGCCCGTCGCGGGCGATGTCGTTGGCCATGCCGAGCACGTCGGCCCGGATGTTGTTGCGGTGCTCCTCCAGGTAGCCGCGCGACGCCTCCAGGCCCTCGTTCAGCGCGATGCGGACCGAGTCGTTGAACCAGGACTGGATGCCCAGGTTGAAGAACGCGGTCGCGAACACGGCGACGACGATGGCCGGCGTCACGGCCACGACGCTGAACAGCAGCACCAGGCGCACATGCAGGCGGGAGCCTGCGGACCCGCGGCGCTGCTCCACCCCGATCCGGGGGATCCGCCCGGCCAGCGCCGCGCCCAGCAGCAGCAGCACGACGAGGTTCGACAGCACCAGCGCGAACGTCAGGTTCGGCGTCAGCCGCACGCCGCCCGACAGCATGGCGAACGTCGAGACGCCCAGCGCCAGCGCGAACGCCGCCAGCAGCAGGGTCACGACCTTGCCCAGCAGCGCGTCCGCCACCCGGCGCGGCAGCGACCGGCGCGGCGGCGCGGCCGCCCGCAGCGCCGAGCGTTTGCTGGTCGCGTTCACCCTCAGCCGATCCCGCGCACGACCGGGATGTCCAGGTCGCGGATCTTCTTGCGCAGCGTGTTGCGGTTGAGGCCGAGCATGGAGGCCGCCTTGATCTGGTTGCCGCGCGTCGCCGACAGCGTCATCTGGATCAGCGGGCGCTCCACCTCCGCGATCACCTGGTCGTAGATGTCGCGCATCGGCATCCCGTCGCGGCTCGCGGCCAGGAACTGCCGGATGTGGCGCTCCACCGCGAGGGCCAGCGGCTCGGGGCTGCCGCCGCCGTGCGCCGGCTCGGCGTCGATGCCGCTTTCCAGCAGCTCGGTGCCGATCACCTCCTCGGTGATCATCTCCTGCGCGTAGAGCGCCGCGAGGCGCCGCATGAGGTTCTCCAGCTCGCGCACGTTGCCGGGCCAACGGTGCTGGCGGAGGCGCTCGATGGCGGACTGGTCGAGCGACTTCGCCGGCAGGCCGCTGTCCCGGGCCTTTTCCAGGAAGTGCCGGGCGAGCACGGGGATGTCCTCCAGCCGCTCGCGCAGCGGCGGCAGGCGGATCGGCACGACGTTCAGGCGGTAGAACAGGTCCTCCCGGAACTGCCCGGCGCGGATCGCCTGGCGCAGGTCGCGGTGCGTCGCGGCGACGATGCGGACGTTGGCGCGGATCGGCTGCCGCCCGCCCACGGTGGTGAACTCGCCCTCCTGCAGCACGCGCAGCAGCCGGGTCTGCGCCTCCGCCGGCATGTCGCCGATCTCGTCCAGGAACAGCGTTCCGCCGGCGGCCTGCTCGAAGCGGCCCTGGGCGCGGTTCAGCGCCCCGGTGAAGGCGCCGCGCTCATGCCCGAACAGCTCGCTCTCGATCAGCTCGCGCGGGATGGCGGCCATGTTGATGGCGACGAACGGCCCGGTGCGGCGCCGGCCGTAGTCGTGCAGCGCGCGGGCCACCAATTCCTTGCCGGTGCCGCTCTCCCCGTTCACCATGACAGTCAGGTCGGTCGTGGTGAGCCGGGCGATGCTGCGGTAGATCTCCTGCATCGCGACGCTGCGGCCGATCAGCGGCAGGCGCTCCTCCGCGTCGCGCGGCTCGCTGGGCGGCATGTCCGCCACGGGCAGCGGCGTCTGCAAGGCCCGCCCGACGACGGCCAGCAGCTCCTTGAGGTCGAACGGCTTGGGCAGGTACTCGAACGCGCCCCGCTGCGCCGCCTTGACCGCGGTCATCAGGGTGGATTGCGCGCTCATGACGATGATGCGCAGCTCCGGACGGATGCGCTTGATGCGCGGGATCAGGTCGAGGCCGTTCTCGTCCGGCATCACCACGTCGGTGATGACCAGGTCGCCCTCGCCATCCTCCACCCAGCGCCAGAGCGTGGCGGCGTTGCCGGTGCAGCGCACCTGGTAGCCGGACCGGCCCAGCGCCTGGGTCAGCACCGTGCGGATCGAGCGGTCGTCATCGGCCACGAGGACCGTGGGGGGCGTCATGGGGAGTCTTTCAGGGCGCGTCCGCCTCGGCCTCGGTGATCACCGGCAGGAACAGGCGGAACTCCGTCCGGCCGGGACGGCTGTCCACCTCGATCAGCCCGCCGTGGTCGCCGACGATCTTGGCGACCAGGGCGAGGCCCAGGCCGCTGCCGGACGGCTTGCTGGTCACGAACGCCTCGAACAGGTGGGAGCGGATGTCCTCGGGGATGCCCGGCCCGTTGTCGCGCACCGACACCACCAGCGGCAGATGCAGCCGGTGGTCGCTGCCGGCGACGGCCAGGCGCATCCCGTGCTGGTAGGCCGTGGCCAGCACGATCTCCCCGGTGCCGCGCTTCATGAGCGCCGGGTCGCTGGTGATCGCCTCCGCCGCGTTCTTCACAAGGTTCAGCATCACCTGGATGAGCTGGTCCCGGTTGGCCCAGGTGGGCGGCAGCGACGGGTCGTACACCTCCGTCAGCCGAACGGGCGCGGCGAAGCCGGTGCCGGCGAGGCGGCGCACATGCTCCAGCACGCGGTGGATGTTCACGGCGCGGCGCTCGATCGGCTTCTCGCCGAAGATCTCCATACGGTCCACGAGGTCCCGGATGCGGTCCGCCTCGTCGCGGATCAGCACCGTCAGCTCGCGGTCGGCCTCGGCGACGCTGGCTTCCAGCAATTGCGCCGCGCCGCGGATGCCGGACAGCGGGTTCTTCACTTCGTGCGCCAGTACCGCCGACATGCCGGTGACGCTGCGCGCCGCCCCGCGGAACTTGATCTGGCGGTCCAGCGCCCGGGCGGCGGAGCTGTCCTGCAGGGTCAGCAGCACGCAGCCCGGCTCTTCCAGCAGCGCCGTCGCCTGCACGGCGGTGCCGCGCTTATGGAGCCGCGGGCCTTCCAGCGTGAGGTCGTGGTCGAAGATCGTGGAGCCTTGGCTGCGGACCTGCGTCAGCAGCGCGAACAGCGGGTTGTCCTCCGGCAGCAGGGAGGCCAGCGTCATCTGGCGCAACTGCATCAGCGACACGCCGAGGAACTGCTCGGCAGCCTGGTTGGCGAAGCGGAAGCGGTTCGCCGCGTCGAGCAGCACGACGGGGAGCGGCAGCGCGCTCAGCATCGCCTGCGCGTCGATCCCGCCGGGCGGAGCCGGCGGAGGCCGCAGCGATGATCGTTCCACCAAGGCCAGACGCTCCCAGGTCAATGCGTCGCTCATGCGGCAAGCGCCTCCGGCGCGCGGGCGGCGTCGCGGTCGATCAGCGGGTCGAAGAAGGCGTCGATCAGCGCCACCACCGCCGCCCGGCTCGACAGCTTGTTGACCGAGGCGCGGAACTCGGTCGATCCGAACAGGCCGCGCGAGTACCAGGACAGGTGCTTGCGGGCGACCCGCACCCCGGCGTCCTCGCCGAAATGCCGCAGCATGGCGTCGTAGTGCTCCAGCATGGTGGCCTTCTGCTGGGACAGCGCCGGCTCCGCCTGCCGCTCGCCCGTTTCCAGGAAACGCGCAACGAGCGCCGGGAACCAGGGCCGGCCGTAGCATCCGCGCCCGATCATCACGCCGTCCGCGCCGGACTGGCGCAGCGCCTCCGCCGCGTCGTCCTCCGTCAGGATGTCGCCGTTGACGATCACCGGCAAGGCGACCGCCTGCTTGACTTGCGCCACGAAGCGCCAGTCGGCGGTTCCAGTATAAAACTGCTGCCGGGTGCGCCCATGCACCGTGACCATCTGGATGCCGCACGCCTCGGCGATGCGGGCCAGGCTGGGCGCGTTCAGGCTGGCGTGGTCCCAGCCCATCCGCATCTTGAGCGTGACCGGCACCGGCACGGCCCCCACCGTGGCTTCCAGGATGCGGGCCGGGGGCGCCGCGCCGGCGCGCCGGCCCGCCGCGCGCCGGCCCCCAACGCCCGCTGGAATTTCGGCTCCTGCCCTGACGGCGGCCCGGCGGAGCCGGATCCGATGCACCTCTGCATGACCTCGGGCTTCGAACCCGGCCATCTCTACGAGCTGATCTATAC
>CAXTTB010000287.1:0-5155 GCA_964246905.1 uncultured Acetobacteraceae bacterium
GAGCAGGCGCTGTCGCCCGAGTGGATGCCGGCCTCCTCGATGTGCTCCATGACGCCCGCGACATAGACGGTCTGGCCGTCCGAGATGCAGTCCACATCGACCTCGATGGCGTCGTTGAGGTAGCGGTCGATCAGCACCGGGCTGTCGCCCGAGACGCGCACGGCCTCCCGCATGTAGCGGTGCAGCCCGGCGCGCTCATGCACGATCTCCATGGCCCGCCCGCCCAGCACATAGGAGGGGCGGATCACCACGGGGTAGCCGACGCGCTCGGCGATCGCCTCCGCCTCCGCCGCGGAGCGCGCGGTGCCGTTCTCCGGCTGGCGCAGGCCGAGGCGCTGCAGCAGGACCTGGAACCGCTCCCGGTCCTCCGCGATGTCGATGGCGTCGGCGCTGGTGCCGAGGATCGGGATGCCGGCGGCCGACAGCGCCTGGCTGAGTTTCAGCGGCGTCTGCCCGCCGTACTGCACGATGCAGCCCAGCACCTCGCCCCGCTCCTGCTCCTTGCGGACGAGGGCGATCACGTCCTCGGCCGTGAGCGGCTCGAAGTACAGCCGGTCGGAGGTGTCGTAGTCCGTGCTGACGGTCTCCGGGTTGCAGTTGACCATGATTGTCTCGAACCCGGCGTCACGCAGCGCGTAGGCGGCGTGCACGCAGCAGTAATCGAACTCGATTCCCTGGCCGATGCGGTTCGGCCCGCCGCCGAGGATCACGACCTTGCGGCGGTCCGTGGGCGCGCTCTCACAAGACGGCGTGCCGAAGCCGCCTTCGTAGGTCGAGTACATGTAGGGCGTGGCGGAGGCGAACTCGCCGGCGCAGGTGTCGATGCGCTTGTACACCGGCTGCACGCCGAGCCGGGCGCGGGCGGCGGCCACCGCCTCCGTTGTGGTGCCGGCCAGCTCCGCGAGGCGGATGTCGGAGAAGCCCATCGCCTTGATCCGCCGCATCGACGTGGCGTCGCCGGGCAGCCCGGACGCCGCCACGCCGCGCTCCGCCTGCACGATGCGCTCCAACTGGCGGAGGAACCACGGGTCGAACTTGCAGGCGTCGTGGATGTCCTCCACCGACAGCCCGGCCCGCAGCGCCTGCGCCGCCATCAGCAGCCGGTCCGGACGCGGGGTGGACAGGGCGGCGCGGAAGGCATCGTGCCCGCCGTCGCCCGGCGCCTCCACCGGGTCGAGGCCGCTGAACCCGGTCTCCATGCTGCGCAGGCCCTTCTGCAGGGCCTCGGCGAAGCTGCGCCCGATGGCCATGGCCTCGCCGACCGACTTCATGCTGGTGGTGAGCAGGGCAGGGGTGCCGGGGAACTTCTCGAACGTGAACCGGGGGATCTTCACCACGACGTAGTCGATGGTCGGCTCGAAGCTCGCGGGCGTCGTGCGGGTAATGTCGTTGGCCAGCTCGTCCAGCGTGTAGCCGACCGCGAGCTTGGCCGCGACCTTGGCGATGGGGAACCCGGTCGCCTTGGACGCGAGCGCCGAGGAGCGCGACACCCGCGGGTTCATCTCGATCACCACGAGCCGCCCATCCGCCGGGTTGACCGCGAACTGCACGTTGGAGCCGCCGGTATCGACGCCGATCTTGCGCAGGCAGGCGATGCTGGCGTCGCGCATCACCTGGTATTCCTTGTCGGTCAGCGTGAGCGCCGGGGCGACGGTCACGCTGTCGCCGGTATGGATGCCCATGGGATCGACGTTCTCGATGGCGCAGACGATGATGCAGTTGTCGGCGCTGTCGCGCACGACCTCCATCTCGTACTCCTTCCAGCCGAGCACGCTTTCCTCGATCAGCACCTCGTCCGTGGGGCTGGCGTCGAGGCCGCCGGCGACGATCTTCTCGAACTCCTCGCGGTTGTAGGCGATGCCGCCGCCGGTGCCGGCGAGCGTGAAGCTCGGGCGGATCACCGCGGGCAGCCCGGTCATCGCCAGCGCCTCCCGCGCTTCGGCCATGCTGTGCGCGATGGCGCTGCGCGGGCTTTCGAGGCCGATCTCGCTCATGGCGTCGCGGAACTTGAGCCGGTCCTCCGCGCGGTCGATCACGTCGGCACGGGCGCCGATCAGCTCGACGCCGTGCCGGGCCAGCGCGCCGCTGGCATGGAGCCGCATCGCCGTGTTCAGCGCGGTCTGCCCGCCCATGGTCGGCAGCAGCGCGTCCGGCTTCTCGCGGATGATGATCTTCTCGACGATGTCCGGCGTGATCGGCTCGATGTAGGTCGCGTCGGCCAGGCCCGGGTCGGTCATGATGGTGGCCGGGTTGGAGTTGACCAGGATAACGCGGTAGCCCTCCGCCCGCAGCGCCTTGCAGGCCTGGGCGCCGGAGTAGTCGAACTCGCAGGCCTGGCCGATGACGATGGGGCCGGCGCCGATGATGAGGATGGAGCGGAGGTCGGTGCGCTTGGGCATGGTTACGCGCCTTCCATCATCTCGACGAAGCGCCCGAACAAATGCCGGCTGTCCGCCGGCCCGGGGCTGGCTTCCGGATGATACTGCACGCTGAACGCCCGGCGGTCGTCGCAGGCGATGCCCTCGTTGCTGCCGTCGAACAGGCTGACGTGGGTGACGCGCACGCCGGGCGGCAGGCTGCTGTCCTCCACCGCGAAGCCGTGGTTCTGCGCGGTGATCTCGACGCGCCCGGTCGCCAGCTCCTTGACAGGCTGGTTCGCGCCGCGGTGGCCGCGGGCGAGCTTGTAGGTCCGCCCGCCCAAGGCGAGCGCCAGCAGTTGGTGGCCCAGGCAGATGCCGAACAGCGGCACGCCGCGGTCCAGCACGCCCTGGATCGCCGGCACGGCGTAGGCGGCGGTGGCGGCCGGGTCGCCGGGTCCGTTCGACAGGAACACGCCGTCAGGCGAATGGCGCAGGATGTCCTCGGCGCTCGCCGTCGCCGGCCCCCCCGTCACCCGGCACCCGGCGGCGGCCAGGCTGCGCAGTAGGGGGCGCTGGGCGCCGTAATCGACGGCGACGACGTGGTGCCGGGCCGGCGGCGCGTCGTGGCGGTCCGGCCAGGCCCAGGTGCCTTCCTCCCAGGCGTAGGTCTGCGTGCAGCTCACCTGCTTGGCCAGGTCCATGCCTTCCAGCCCCGGCCAGTCCCGCGCCTGCGCCAGCAGCGCCGGGATGTCGAAGCGGCCATCGGCGGGATATGCGATCACGCCGTGCGGCGCGCCCGCGTCCCGGATGCGGATGGTCAGCGCCCTGGTGTCCACCCCGGCGATGCCGGGCACGCCGCAGGAGCGCAGCCAGGCGTCGAGCGTCTGGGTCGAGCGCCAGTTGCTCGGCTCCGTCACGTCCTGCTGCACCACGAGGCCCAGGGCGGCGATGGTGGTCGCCTCCAGGTCCTCGGCGTTGCAGCCGGTGTTGCCGATGTGCGGGAAGGTGAAGGTGATGACCTGGCCGGCGTAGGACGGGTCGGTCAGGGTTTCCTGGTAGCCGCTCATGCCGGTGTTGAAGCAGACTTCCCCGACGCGCCCGGGACTGTGCGCGCCGAAGCCGCGGCCCCAGAACACCGTGCCGTCCGCCAGCACCAGGGCGGCGGTGGCGCCGTCGGGTGTTTCGGCGGCGGGACTGGGTTCGGGCATGAGGGCCTCCTGCGTTGGGACGCCCGACAGGGCGGAAAGCGGCAGCCCGGTCGCGGCGATCACCGCGGCCCAGTGCTTGCTCGGCACCGCGCCGGACTGCCGCCACTTGCGGACCGCCTCGGTCCCCACGCCGGTGAGCCGGGCCGCCGCGTCGGGGCCGCCGAGCCGGTCGATGATGTCGTCGATGCTGGCCATGGGCGCACGCTATGGGAAAAAACTTACCAAGGCAACACGGGCGCAACATGGGGTGGGAAAACACGGAGGTTTTTTCCGGGGCCGCTTCTCCTTGGAAACCCAGCATTCTATATAAACATGCTGCAACAGCACTGGACCGAAACGATGGCACTGCGCGAGATGTTCAGCGATGGGTTGAAGGCGTCCATGCGGGCCGGGGACGCCGCGCGCACCTCGACGCTGCGCATGGTCCTCGCCCGGCTGAAGGACCTCGACATCGCCGCCCGGCCCAAGGGTGTCGCCGCCATCCCGGACGACGAGGTGATGTCCATGCTGCGCGGCATGGTGAAGTCCCGGCGTGAGTCGGTCGAGCTTTACCAGAAAGGCAGCCGGCCCGAGCTGGCCGCCAAGGAGGAGGCGGAGATCGCCGTGATCGAGGGCTTCCTGCCGCAACAGATGGGCGACGCGGACCTCCTGGCGGCGGTGGACGCGGCGGTGGCGGAGACGGGTGCGGCCACGCCCAAGGACATGGGCCGGGTGATGGCGGCGTTGAAGTCGGCGCATGGCGCGGCGCTGGACATGAGCCGGGCCGGGCCGCTGGTGCGGGCGCGCCTGTCCGCCTGATGCCGTTGCCGCCGGCCTTTCTGGAGGAATTGCGGGCGCGCACGCCGCTCTCGGCGCTGATCGGGCGCCGGGTCAAGCTGTCGAAGTCGGGCCGCAACTGGAAGGGCTGCTGCCCCTTCCACGGCGAGAAGTCGCCGAGCTTCCATGTGTATGACGACCATTTCCACTGCTTCGGCTGCGGCGCGCACGGCGACGCCATCAGCTTCGTCATGCAAAGCGAGGGTGCCGCGTTCCCGGAGGCCGTGGAGCGGCTGGCGGGGGAGGCCGGGCTGGAGGTGCCGAAGCCGTCGCCCCGCGCCGCGGAAGCCGAGCGGCAGCGCCTGGACCTGCACGGCGTGCTCGACCTGGCGCAGACAAGCTTCGTCCGCCGCCTGCATGAGGCGGAGGGGGTGGCGGCGCTAGACTACCTGCGCCGCCGCGGCCTGTCGCCCGAGCTGATCGCGCAGTTCGGCCTGGGCTGGAGCGGCGACGGGCGCGGCGCGCTCACGGCCGAGCTGGCGCGCTCCGGCGTCGAACCCGCCCGGATGCGGGCGGCCGGGCTGCTGCGGGAGGCCGAGGACGGGGGACTGCGCGAGCTGTACTGGAACCGCGTCACCTTCCCGATCCGCGACCGCCGCGGGCGGCTGGTGAGCTTCGGCGGGCGTACGCTGGGCGACGCCAAGCCGAAATACATCAACGGGCCGGAAAGCCCGGTATTCTCCAAGAAGCGCAACCTGTACGCGCTCGACCTGGCGCGCATGGGCGTGCGGGCCGGGCAACCGCTGGTGGTGGCGGAGGGCTACATGGACG
>CAXTTB010000288.1:0-5155 GCA_964246905.1 uncultured Acetobacteraceae bacterium
GTGGAAGCCGATGAACCCCGCCGCCCCGGTCACGATCGTCGTCAAGGGACCTCCGCTATCGTGCTGCCGAACGCCGGCGTGGACCGTGATGTCCGGCCAATCGCGTGCATCATGCCATGAAGCCGCTGGCCTTGCGGACCATGCCGCGGCCGAGCCGGTCGCGCCACCACGCGGCGGTCCGCAGCAGCCCGTCCCGCAGGCTGGTGCCGGGCCGCCACCCGGTCTCCGCGGCGAGCCGGGAGCTGTCGGCGAGGAGGGCGCGGACCTCCGACTTCCCGGGCCTCATGCGCCCCGGCGCCTGGACGACCGGCTTGCGGCAGCCGGTGAGGTCCGCCGCGAGCTCGATCAGGTCGCCGACCGACACCGCCTGGCCGCTGCCGGCATTGTAGGGCTGCCCGAACGCGATCCCCGCCGCGGCGCCGAGCGCCAGGAACGCCGCCACCGTATCCTCGACGAAGGTGAAGTCGCGGACGGTCGAGGCGTCGCCGACCTCTATCGCCTCGCACGCGGGGTCAAGCATCTGGCGGAGCAGCGTCGGGATCACGGCACGCTCGCTCTGGCGCGGGCCGAACGTGTTGAACGGGCGCAGGATGGCCACCGGCAGGTCGAACGACCGGGCGAAGGCCTCGGCCATCATGTCGGCGCCGACCTTGGACGCCGAGTAGGGCGACTGTCCCTGCAAGGGATGGCCTTCCGTGATCGGCATGGTGAGGGCGGAGCCATAGACCTCGCTGGTGGACGTATGGACGATGCGCCGGACGCCGCAATCCCGGGCGGCCTCGAGCACGTTGAGCGTGCCGCCGATGTTGGTTTCGACATAGGACTGCGCCGCGGCGTAGGAGTGCGGGATCGCGATGAGCGCCGCAAGGTGGAACGCGACGTCCTGGTCCGCCATGATCCTGCGGACGAACGCGGGATCGCGCACGTCGCCGCGCACGAGCCGCAGCCTGTCGCGCATGGCGCCGGGGAGGTCGTCGAGCCAGCCGTGGGAATCGAAGGAGTTGTAGCAGGCGAGCGCGGTCACTTTGGCGCCCTCCCGGGCGAGGCGCTCCGTCAGGTGCGAACCGATGAAGCCGTCGGCGCCGGTGACGAGGACGTTGAGGTCGCGGTAATCCAAGGTCCACTCCTTTTCGAGAACCCGCCAGGCCTCCTGCGGCCTATCCCGGCATCTGGATGCCGGACGCTAAGAAGGCGGGCCGGTGAACTGCCGCGCCCAGTGCTCCAGATCCGCCAAGCGCGACGCCTTGGCCTTCGGCAAGGGCGGCCAGCCGAGTATCGCGAGGATGCCGCGGACCACCCAAGCCGCGTCGGACGACAGGCTCCGGTCCGAGAAGTAGGCGCAGTCGATCCGCGCCTTCAACGGGAACAGCACGTTGCGGTAGAAGTCCTCGGGATCGGGCGCCGCCCCGTACAGCAGGCTCTCGTTCCGGAACACGGCTTGGCACGGCCCGAAGATGCCGGGGCGATGGTCCAGCACACCGATGAAGCGGCCATCGAAGCCATCGGCGAAGGCCAGCGATTCCGGACGGGGGCCGACGAGCGCCATGTCGCCGGCGACGATGTTCCAAAGCTGCGGCAGCTCGTCGAGCTTGGTCCGTTCCAGCAGGCGGCCCACGCGCGTCATCCGCGGGTCGTCCCTCAGGGTCACGGCAAGGTCGTGGCGCCGCGTCTGGCCGCGTCCGGCCCGGGCGTGGAACTTGCGGAACTTGTGCAGACGGAAACGCTGCCCGCCTCGTCCCAGCCGGGCCTGCGAGAAGAAGACCGGCCCGCCGCTCTCGATCCAGACTGCGGCGGCGATGGCGGCAAGCAGCGGGGCAAGGCAGGCGAGGGCGATGAGCGCCGCGAGGCAATCGAGGCCGCGGCGGATGTCGAGGCCGGGCCTCGCCGGGACGGACCCGGCGAACAATGGCGTTTGGGCATGGGCCGACATGATGCTGTCCCGGTTACGGTTATGAGTGCGCCAAGGCTTTGGCGAGGGTCCGGGCGACGCGCTCCACCTGCCCGGCATCGAGCTTCGGGTGCAGCGGAAGCGTCAGCTCGCGCAGCGCGAACTCCTCGGTCAGCGGCAGGCGCACGCCCGGGAACCTGTCGCGGTAGAACGAGAACCAGTGGATCGGCGGGTAGTGGTTCGTCGTCTGGATGCCGCCGTCCCGGAGCATGTCCGCGACGAGCTGCCGGTCCGCGTCCCGGGGCAGGACGACCGGCAGGATGTGGTGCGTCGATGGCCGCGGCTGCGGGAACGGCACGGCCAGGCCCGGGCAATGCTCGGCCAGCGACGCACGGTAGGCCTCGGTCAGCGCCCGCCGTTTCTCGTTCCAGGCGCACAGCTTCCGCAACTGCGCCAGCCCGACCGCCGCCCGCAGCTCGTCCATCCTGTAATTGTAGCCCAGCATGGTCACGTCGTAGGTGATCATGCGCCCGTCCAGGCGCTGCATCGTGCTGCTCGTCATGCCGTGGCCGCGCGCCCGCCTGATCCGGTCCAGCACGCCGGGGTCGAGCGCCGCCACCATCCCGCCCTCGGCGGTGGTCATGTTCTTGTTGCCGAAGAAGCTGAAGACCGCGGCGTCGCCGAAGATGCCGGCGCGGCCGGCGCCGACCGCGTGCGCCGAGTCCTCGATGAGCAACAGCCCGCGCTCGTCGGCGAAGCCCCGCCAGGCGTCGCGGTCGGCCAGGTAGCCCGCGTAGTGCACGACGATGACGGCCCTGGTCCTCGGCGTGCACTTGGTGCCTGCGTCCGCGCACGACATGATCGGCACGTCGAGCGATTCGATATCGACGAACACCGGCGTGGCCCCGGCATACAGGACGCTGTTGGACGTGGCGACGAAGCTCAGCGCGGGCACCAGCACCTCGTCCCCCGGGCCGATGCCCAGCGCCTCCATCACCAAATGCAGGCCGCCTGTGCACGAACTCACCGCGACCGCGTCGGCCAGTTGGTGCATCGCGGCGAAGGCCTCCTCGAAGGCCCGGACCCGGCTGCCCATCGTGATCCAGCCGCTGTCGATGACGTCGGCCAAGGCGGTTTTCTCGTCCGGGCCGAGGCTCGGCTCTGCGACCAGCATGATCGTGTCCTGTGCAGACATGGGTGCGGGGTCCTCTGGATGCGCGCTGCGGGGGGGCTTGCTGCCGGTCAGTCCGCCGCTTCCGCGGTCAGGAGGCCGGTCTCGAAGGACGGCACGCCGTCGTCCCAGCCAAGCTCCTGCGCCTTCCGGAAGTCCTCGACCCGGCCGATGTCCAGCCAGCAGCCCTGGTGCAGGAAGCTGTGGACCGGCAGCCGCTTGCCCATCATGCAGACCATCAGGTCGTCGAAGCCGAACGGCACGCCGTCGGGGATGTGGGCGAGCACGCCGGGTTCCATGCAGTAGATGCCCATGCTGACGGTCTGGCTGAGGCTCGGCTTCTCCCGGAAGCGGACGACCCGGCTGTCCAGCGTCTCGATCACGCCGAAGTCCGTGTGGGTGGCCCGCTGCGTCGTGGCGATGGTCAGGCTCCCGCCGTGCGCCCGGTGCTGGCGCAGGAAGGCGCTGAGGTTGAGGTCCGTCAGCACGTCGCCATTCAGCACCAGGAACGTGTCATGGAGCCGCTCCCGGATGAGGCCGAGGGCGCCCACGGTGCCGAGCGGCTCCGGCTCGTCCGTGTAGATGATGCTCAGGCCCCATTGCCGCCCGTCGCCGCACACGCTGCGGATCAGGTGGCCGAGGTAGCCGGTGGTGACATAGACCTCGTGCACGTCGTTCCGGCGCAGCCATTTCAGCAGCAGCTCGAGCACTGGCTTGGAGCCGACGGGCATCAGGGGCTTCGGCAGCACCGTCGTGTATGGCCTCAGCCGCGTGCCCTTGCCTCCTGCTTGAATGACGGCCTGCATCGAAACCTCCCCTGCGCCTGGCGTCCAAGATGAAGCGCTCATAGCTCGCAACGACCCTGGGCCTGCGTGCAGCCGGACCATGCACAAGCCTCGCAGGCCGGGCAAACCGGCAAAACGGTCTAGAGCGGACCATCGAGGCGGGCCCGACGCGGCGGAACCTGCGCTGCAGGGGCGAAGAATATGGTTTTCGGGCCGCACCGCCACCGCAGAATCGGCTGCATCTGGGCGCACGGCGCCGGACCCGGCGTCCGGCCTGCCCTGCTCTTCGGCGCGGGCGACGGCCAGGATCTAATCACAAGGATCAACAAGCCCCCGGCGCACCGTCCGTTTGGCCAAATAGCCAAACAAGAAACGGAGGCCTTTACTGGGCCTGCGCTGAACGACGCGAAAGCACGCCGCCGAGTGCTTCCACAGGACGGGAACACCAAGCAATGAGACTGCGCGAGGAAGCATACGGCTGGCATGGGGCCGGCCCGGGCGCCGGCACCGCCCCGCATGGCGCAGCCGCGGTCCGGTCCGTGCGCCGGGTCCCGGCCGGCCTCCGGACCCACGCCCAGCCCGCGCCCGACCTCCTGCTGGTCGGCGGCGAGGACCATGCCCTCCGCATCCCGTTCCTGCTGGCCCTGCGCGACCACGGGTTCCGGGTGGCCGCCGCCGGCGCCTGCGACCCGGCGCCGTTCGCCCGTGCCGGCATCCCCTGCGTCCCGTTCCGCTTCAACCGATTCATCCAACCGTGGGAGGACCGGGCCGCCATCGCGACGCTCGCAGGGATGTTCGCGGACCTCCGCCCCGGCCTGGTGCAATGCTTCGACACGAAGCCGAACCTGCTGGTCCCCTTGGCGGCCCGCCGCGTTCCCGGCCTTCCCGTCGTCCGCACGGTCAACGGGCTGGGCTGGCTGTACTCGTCCGACGCGCCGCTCGCGCTGGCCCTGCGCCCGGTGTTCCGCGCGCTGCACCGCCTCGCCGCCCGGTCCACGGCGGCGACGGTGTTCCAGAACCGGGAGGATCAGGCGTATTTCAGGCGGCGCCGCATGGACGGGGGCCGCCCGAGCCATCTGATCCCCGGTTCCGGCATCGACATCGACGGCTTCGACCGGCGCGTCGCCGCCGGGCCGTCCCCGGCCCGGCTCCGGGAGGAGCTGGGCCTCGGGGCCGCCGAGGTCGTCGTCACCGTCACCCGCCTGACCCGGCAGAAGGGCATCCCGACGCTGCTCGACGCCGCCGCGCGCGTCCACGCGGTCCGGCCCGGCGTGCGCTTCGTGCTGGTCGGGCCGCGCGAGGGCGAAGGCC
>CAXTTB010000289.1:0-1130 GCA_964246905.1 uncultured Acetobacteraceae bacterium
GCTACAGGCCGGCGGTGCCGCTGGCGCTCGGGGTGCCGCGCTTCGTCGAGTGGTTTGTGGGGTTCCGGGCGACGTGAGCGGCTGCGCCTACTTCATCTCGATCTCGACAAAGACGAACTCGCCGTCGTTGTCGTTGATGACGTCGTGCTCGACCCCGGCGGCGCGCGTGTAGCTGACCCCGGCCTGCAGCGCCGCGTGACGCTGGACGCCGCCAGGTTCTTCGAGCAGCAGGCGCCCGGTGGTCATGGGCACGACGACGTAGTCGTGCGCGTGGGTATGCCACCCCGTCGCGGCGCCGGGGGCGAACCGCCATTCGACGACCCGGCAGCGGTCATCGTCGATCTGCACGGTTGGGATGGCAGCGGGCCTTGTCATGCTGAGACGCCTCTCCGGTCGCTCTGCCGTTTCAGCAGACTTGGCGCGGGCCGCATAGAGGGCCTGCCAGGCACCATTCCGATCCCGGCGGAACCACAGCCCGATTCGAACGCTTTGGCATCGGATCATCGGGAGCAAGACCATGGGCGACACCGACAAGAAGCACGAAGAGGCGCTGGACCTCACGGAACAGGCGCTGGACGCGCTGGACAAGGGCGATGAGCGCCAGGCCGACCGCCTGATCGACAAGGCGAAGAAGCTCGACCCCTCGGCGCCGGAAGAGGTCGTGAAGGACCTCGGAGAGGGCTGAGCAGCCAGCCTTCCATGCTAGGTTGCATTTGCGAATCCGCTGGCCAGTGTCCGCTGATGTCGGCACTCGGAATGTATTGAGGAACGTCTTGATGGACATGGTGACTACGCGGTTGTTCGACACCTATGAGCATGCGACGGAGGCGGTGGCCGACCTGGAAGCCAGCGGCATCCCGCACAACGCCATCAGCCTGGTCGCCAGCAACACGGACAACCGGCACAACGGCGTCACGGCGCCCATCGAGGAAACGGAGCCGGCCGACGCGGTTGCGGACAGCGCCGGGACGGGCGCCTCGGTCGGCACCGTGCTGGGCGGCGGCGCCGGGCTGCTGGCGGGCCTCGGGATGCTGGCCATCCCTGGCATCGGCCCGGTGGTCGCGGCCGGTTGGCTGGTCGCCACGGCGTTGGGCGCCGGGGTGGGTGCCGCGTCGGGCGGGCTGCTGGGG
>CAXTTB010000289.1:1140-5141 GCA_964246905.1 uncultured Acetobacteraceae bacterium
CAGATCGGCGCGGGCGTCGCGGAGACCGATGCCCATGCCTACGCGGAGGGCGTGCGCCGCGGCGGCACGCTGGTGACGGTGCGGTCGGAGGAAAGCCAGGGCGGCATGGTCGAGTCCATCCTGGCCAAGCACGCGACGGTGGACATCGGCACCCGGGCGGACGAGTACCGCCGGGGCGGCTGGAGCCGCTTCGACGAAAGCGCCCCGGCCTACACCGCCGGCGGCAGTCCCAGCATCGGCTCGACGCCGCCCACGGTGTGACAAGCGCACGCGAATAACGTAAGGCGGAGCCGGCAACGCCACTTTCGCATAGGGGGAGCATCGCCACCTCCTGTGCTGCACCCGAAGCACAGGCGTTGGACCGACAATGCACGACCCGCACAGCGCAGAGATCCTCGACATCATCGCCAAGGAAACCGGCGTGGACCGGGAACGCCTGAGCCTGGATGCGGCCATCACCGACCTCGACATCGCCTCGCTCGACCTCGTGCAGGCGATCTTCGCCATCGAGGAACGCTACAAGGTGGACATCCCCGTCGTGTCGGAGCGCACCGGGGCGGAGTTCCAGACGGTCGGCGACCTGGTCCAGCACGTGCTCGCCACCTTGGAAGCGGCGCCGCCGGAGTTGCCCCGTCTCGATGCCAGGTGACACGCGGCGGCGGGTCGCCGTGACCGGGCTGGGAGCGATCTGCGCCGTGGGAGGCGACGTGCCTGCGGTCTGGTCCGCCCTCCAGGCGGGACGGAGCGGCATCGGGCCGATTGCCGGCATCCCGACGGATCGTCTTTCGGCCAGCATCGCGGCAGAGGTCAGGGGGTTCGATGGGACGGCCCATTTCGACGCCCGGCGCCTTCCGATGCTGGACCGTTCGGCGCAGTTCGCCCTCGTCGCGGCACGGGAGGCGATGCGCCAGGCCGGCTTGGCGCCCGACCCGGCGCACGCGGCCCGGCGCGGCGCCATCCTGGCGGCGGCCATCGGGCAGTCCAGCCTCGATGCCGGCTACCTGGCGCTCTACGGCGAGGGCGCGAGCCGGGTGCATCCGTTCACCGTGCCGCGGGTCATGCCGAACGCCCCGGCTTCCCACCTGTCCATCGAGTTCGGGCTGCGCGGCCCCTGCTACGCCGTCGCATCCGCCTGCGCGTCCGGCAACCATGCCATCGCGTTGGCCGCCGACACGATCCGCGCCGGGCGGGCGGAGGTGGTCTTGTCCGGCGGGGCGGATGCCTCCATCGTCGTGGGCGTGCTCAAAAGTTGGGAGGCCCTGCGCGTGCTCAGCGCCGACACCTGCCGCCCGTTCTCCCGCGACCGGGCCGGGCTGGTGCTTGGGG
Source organism: uncultured Acetobacteraceae bacterium (assembly GCA_964246905.1). Lineage (GTDB taxonomy): Bacteria > Pseudomonadota > Alphaproteobacteria > Acetobacterales > Acetobacteraceae > CAHJXG01. The sequence continues at coordinate 2,467 of CAXTTB010000289.1, forward strand.
AAGGCGCGGGCGTCCTGGTGCTGGAGGATTGGGACCACGCGCAGCGCCGCGGCGCCGCCATCCTCGCCGAGGTCGCCGGCAGCGGCATGGGCGCCGACGCCGCGGACATGCCCGCGCGGGATGCCGGGGGGGCCGCCGCCGCGATGCAGGCGGCGCTGGACGACGCCGGGCTGGACGCCTCCGAGATCGGCTACGTCAACGCCCATGGCACCGGCACGAGGCTGAACGACCGGATCGAGAGCGCGGCGTTGCGCCGGGTGTTCGGGCGTCCGCCGCCGGTCTCGTCGAACAAGAGCATGATCGGGCATTGCCTGTCCGCCGGAGGCGCGCTGGAGGCGGTGGCAACGGTGATGGCGCTGCGGGACGGCGTGCTGCCGCCGACCGCCGGCTTCCGGGAAGCGGACCCGGAGTGCGACGTGGACTGCGTGCCCAACGTGTCCCGCGCCGTGCCGATCCGGGCGGCGCTGTCCAACTCCTTCGCATTCGGCGGGCTGAATGCCGTGCTGGCGTTCCGGGCGGCATGACCGCGCACATCAACCGGATCGGCACTGCCGTCCCGCCGCACGACGTGCACGAGGCGTTCGTGGCCTTCGCCCGCACCCTGCTCACCGACCACCGCGCCTGCACGGTGTTCGAGCGCATGGCGGAGCGCGCCGGGATCGCCCACCGCTACTCCGCCTTCCAGCCCGGCGCGCCCGGCGCGGAGAAGGTCGATGCCGAGGGCTTCTACCGCCGCGGCGCCTTCCCCGGCACCGCCGCCCGCATGGCGCGCTACGAGGTGGACGCCCTGGCGCTCGCCGTGGAGGCCGTCGGGCGGCTCGGGGTCGGGCGTGAGGGCATCACCCATCTGGTGGCCGCGAGCTGCACCGGGTTCACCGCGCCGGGGCTGGACCAGATGATTGCCGAGCGCCTCGGGCTGAGCGGCGCGCTGGAGCGCACCCTGGTCGGCTTCATGGGCTGCTACGCCGCCGTGCCCGCGCTGCGCGCCGCGCACCACATCGTGCGGTCCGATCCGGGCGCCCGGGTGCTGGTGGTCAACCTGGAGCTGTGCTCGCTGCACCTGCAGGAGACCTCGGACCTGGAGCGCGTGCTCTCCTTCCTGCTGTTCGGCGACGGGGCCACGGCGGCGCTGGTGACGGCCGACGCGCAGGGCATCGCGCTGCACGACTTCCATGCCAGCACCATCCCGGACACCCAGGACCTGATCACCTGGCGCATCGGCGACCAGGGCTTCGACATGCACCTGTCCGGCAAGGTGCCGGGGCGGATCGCCGCCGCCTTGCGCCAGGAGGCCGAGCGCAACGACGCCGGCGGCATCCTGCGTGGACAGGACATCGCGGGCGTCGCGCATTGGGCGGTCCACGCCGGGGGGCGCACGGTGCTGGACGCGGTGGAGGCCGGGCTGCGCCTGCCGTCCGACGCGCTCCGGCAGTCCCGGGCGGTGCTGAACGCGGTCGGCAACGTGTCCTCCGCCACGCTGATGTTCGTGCTGGCGCGCATCCTGGCGCAGGGCAGCGCCGGACCCGGCGTCGCCATGGCCTTCGGCCCCGGCCTGTGCGCCGAGACGTTCCGGTTCAGCCTGCTGTGACCAATTTCCGCCGGCGCAGCCCGCAACTGGAATGGATGGACACGGAGGCCGTCAGCGCGGAGGACTTCGCGCAGTGCCTGGCGGACCTTGCGGCCGTGAACAGCGTGACGCTGGCCCGGCCGCCGACCCTCGCCTTCATGCGCCGGGTGGCGCGCGGCACGGGGCCGGGCGAGCGGCTGTCGGTGCTGGACGCCGGGTTCGGCGAGGGCGACATGCTGCGCCGCATCCACCGCTGGGGCACCCGACGCGGCCTGCGGATGGAGCTGTCGGGGGTGGACCTGAACCCCTGGAGCACCGCGGCGGCGGAGGCGGCGACGCCCCCGGCCATGGGCATCCGCTACGTCACCGGCGACCTGTTCGACCTGGCCCCGGGCGGGACGGACGTGGTGATCAGCTCCCTGTTCACCCACCATCTGACCGACGAGCAGGTCGTGGAGTTCCTGGCCTGGATGGAGACGCGGGCACGGCGCGGCTGGTTCGTCAACGACCTGCACCGCCACGCGCTCGCCTACCACGGCTTCCGCCTGCTGAGTGCCGCCGCCGGGTGGCACCGCTTCGTGCGGCATGACGGCCCGATCAGCGTGGCGCGCAGCTTCCGCCGGCGGGACTGGGACGCGCTGCTGCGGCGCGCCGGGCTGGCGGGGGTGGCGACGGTGCGCTGGCACGTGCCGTTCCGCTTCTGCGTCAGCCGCGTCCGCTGAGATGGAGGCGCTGGTCGCAGGCGGGGGCGTCGCCGGCGCTGCGGTGGCCTGCCTCCTGGGGCCGAAGTCCCTGCTGATCGAGCGCGAGGCTCAGGCGCATGACAAGATCTGCGGCGAGTTCATCAGCCATGAGGCCCAATCCTACCTGGCCCGGCTGGGGATCGACCCGCTCGCCCTCGGCGCGGCCCCCATCGACGCAGTGCGGCTGGTGCATGGCGGCCGGGCCGCGTGCGCGGCCTTGCGGTTCCAGGGCCTGAGCCTGTCCCGCCGCGTGCTGGACGAGGCGGTGCTGGCGCAGGCCAGGCAGGCGGGCGCCGGGCTGCTGCGCGGCCATGCGGTTCGCAGCGCGTCGCCGGCGGGGCTGGAGGTGGACGGCGCGGGCCGCA
>CAXTTB010000290.1:0-5125 GCA_964246905.1 uncultured Acetobacteraceae bacterium
GCATGGCGACGCAGCGCGACCTGGCGCTCGCCTACTCGCCCGGCGTCGCCGCCGCGTGCGAGGCCATCGCCGCCGACCCCGACGCCGCGCGGGACCTCACGGCGCGCGGCAACCTGGTGGCCGTCATCTCCAACGGCACGGCGGTGCTGGGCCTCGGCAACATCGGCGCGCTCGCGGGCAAGCCGGTGATGGAGGGCAAGGCCGTCCTGTTCAAGAAGTTCGCCGGCATCGACGTGTTCGACATCGAGGTGGACGCCGCCGACCCCGACCTGTTCGTCAACGTGGTGGCGGCGCTGGAGCCGACCTTCGGCGCCGTGAACCTCGAAGACATCAAGGCGCCGGAGTGCTTCGAGATCGAGCGCCGGCTGCGCGCCCGCATGGGCATCCCGGTGTTCCACGACGACCAGCACGGCACGGCCATCATCGTCGCCGCCGCCGTGCGCAACGGCCTGCTGCTGCAGGGCAAGCGGCTGGAGGACGTGCGGCTCGTCACCAGCGGCGCCGGGGCGGCGGCGCTGGCCTGCGTGGACCTGCTGGTGGCAATGGGCCTGCCGGCGGCGAACGTGACGCTGACGGACGTGAAGGGCGTGGTGTACGCGGGCCGCGAGCGCGACATGCCGCCCAACATGGCGGCTTACGCCTGGCCCACCGACGCGCGCCGCCTGCCGGACGTGCTGGCCGGCGCCGACGTGTTCCTGGGCCTGTCCGCCCCCAACGTGCTCAAGCCCGACTGGCTGCCGCTCCTGGCCGACAAGCCGCTGATCCTGGCGCTCGCCAACCCCGACCCGGAGATCATGCCTGAACTGGTGCGCGAGGCTCGTCCGGACGCCATCGTCGCCACCGGGCGCAGCGACTTCCCGAACCAGGTCAACAACGTCTTGTGCTTCCCCTTCATCTTCCGCGGCGCCCTGGACGTGGGGGCGAGCACGATCAACGAGGCGATGAAGGTCGCCTGCGTCGAGGCCATCGCGTCCCTCGCCCGGGTGGAGGCGAGCGAGGTGGTGGCCGCGGCCTACGGCGGCGCGGCCCCGGTGTTCGGGCCGGAGTACATCATCCCCAAGCCCTTCGACCCGCGCCTGATCCTGCAGATCGCCCCGGCCGTCGCCGCCGCGGCGATGGACAGCGGCGTGGCCCGGCGCCCCATCGAGGACTTCGCCGCCTACCGCCGGGAACTCGAGAAGTTCGTGTTCCGCTCCGGCCAGTTCATGCGCCCGGTGTTCGAGGCCGCGCGCCAGGCGCCGCAGCGCATCGTCTATGCGGAAGGGGAGGACGAGCGGGTGCTGCGCGCCGTGCAGACCCTGGTGGACGACGGCATCGCCCAGCCGATCCTGCTCGGGCGCCGCAAGGTGATCGCCGCCCGGGTGCGCGAGATGGGGCTACGCATGACGCTCGATGACGCCGTGCGCGTGCTCGACCCAGCGGAGGACCGGGCGGTGTTCGACCCCCTCGTCGAGGCCTACCAATGCATGGTGGGGCGGCGCGGGATGCCGCCGGACGCGGCGTCGCGGCGGCTCGACCGGCGGCCCACGGTCGCGGCGGCGATGCTGCTGCAGGCCGGGCAGGCGGACGCGGCGATCTGCGGCGGCACCGGCGACTGGTGGCGGCACATCCAGTACCTGCTGCCCATCGTGCCGCGGCGCCCGGAGGTGTCCCGCGTGTTCGCGCTGTCCTGCCTGATCCTGCAGAGCGGCGCGCTGTTCATGTGCGACACCCACATGAACCTCGACCCCACGGCGGCGCAGGTCGCCGAGATGACGCTGCTGGCCGCCGACGCCGTGCGGTCGTTCGGCGTGGTGCCCAAGGCGGCGCTGCTGTCGCATTCGAGCTTCGGCTCCAGCAACTCCGACACCGCCCGCAAGATGCGCCACGCGCTGGCGCTGATCCGCGCACAGGCGCCGGAGCTGGAGGTGGACGGGGAGATGCACGCGGACGCCGCGCTGATCGAGAGCCTGCGCGACCGGGCCGTGCCCGACAGCCGTCTCTCGGGCATCGCGAACCTGCTGGTGATGCCGAGCCTGGACGCCGCCAACATCAGCGCCACCCTGCTGAAGGCGGCCGCCGACGCCCTGCCGGTCGGGCCGCTGCTGCTCGGCATGTCGCGCCCGGTGAACGTCCTGGTGCCCACCGTGACGGCGCGCGGCATCGTGAACGTGAGCGCGGTGGTGGCGATGGACGCCGCGATGCGCGCGTCCGCGGATGCGGCAAGGCGCACGTCCGGGGACGCGGCGCAGCACGGCGCCGGGTGATGCGGTGATCCTGCTCGGCCTGGGCCTCGGCGCGCTCGGGCTGCTGCTGTGGGCGGCGAACGCGTTCTCCCGCGCCAGCATCGCCTCGGTCAAGGCGCTGCTGGCCTGGGTGGTGGCGCTGGGCGGGCTGGCGCTGGGCACGATGCTGCTGCTGACCGGGCGGGGCGCGACGGCCATCGCGGCCGGGGTGTTCCTGGGGCCGCTCGCCTGGACCTGGTGGCAGGAGGCGCAGGGCAAGCCGCGTGCGCAGCGCCCGGGTGTGCCGGGCCAGGCGCGGCGGGGCAGGATGGACCGGGCGGAGGCGCTCGACGTGCTGGACCTGACCGACCCGGTGTCGGACGCGGACGTGCGCGCGGCCTGGGTGCGGCTGATGCGGGTGGCGCATCCCGACGGCGGCGGCTCGCACGGGCTGGCGGCGCGGGTGAACCAGGCGCGGGACGTGCTGCTCAAGGGACGGTGAGTTGAGGGCGCTAATTTGTTGATTTTCGACAAGACGCCCGCCTTGCTGCCCTCCATCGGCCATGGCACCGTTCCAATCCGGGGAGAAATCGTCTAGTCGCGACACAATCACAACCATAACGGATCGCAACCACGTCATGAAAAAGCTCCGTAAGGCCGTACTGCCGGTCGCCGGCCTCGGCACCCGCTTCCTGCCGGCGACCAAGGCCATGGCCAAGGAGATGCTGCCGATCGTGGACAAGCCGCTGATCCAGTATGCGATCGAGGAGGCGCAGGCCGCGGGCGTCGAGCAGTTCTGCCTGGTCACCGGGCGCGGCAAGACCGCGCTGATCGACCACTTCGACGTCGCCTACGAGCTGGAAGCGACGCTGCGGGAGCGCGGCAAGACCGACATGCTCGCCATGCTGGACGCGATGAAGGTGCAGCCCGGCTCCATCACCACCGTGCGCCAGCAGGAGCCGCTGGGCCTGGGCCACGCCATCTGGTGCGCCCGGGCGTTCATCGGCGACGACCCCTTCGCCATCCTGCTGCCGGACGACCTGGTGCTGAGCGAGGAGCCGTGCCTGAAGCAGCTCGCCGACGCCTACGCGCAGACCGGCGGCAACGTGGTCGCGGTGGCGGAGGTGCCTCGGGGCCAGACCAACAAGTACGGTATCCTCAAGGTCGGCCAGGACGACGGGCGCATGGTGGAGGTGCTCGGCCTCGTGGAGAAGCCGAAGCCCGAGGAGGCGCCAAGCAACCTGTCGGTGATCGGGCGCTACGTGCTGCTTCCGGAGGTGATCGGCCACCTGTCGCAGATGGAGCGCGGCGCCGGCAACGAGGTGCAGTTGACCGACGCCATGGCCAAGATGATCGGCAACACCCCGTTCCACGGCCTGCGCTACGAGGGCCGCCGATTCGACTGCGGCGACAAGATCGGCTTCCTTGAGGCGCAGATCGCCTTCGCGCTGAAACGGCCGGAGCTGGCCGCTGAGGTGCGCGGGTTCATGAAGCATTATCAGGACGCGGTGTGATGGCATTCCGGCACGACTTCGACCCGACCAGCCTGCGCGAGTACGACATCCGCGGCGTCGTCGGACGGACGCTGCACCCGGCCGACGCCTTCGCCATCGGCCGCTCGTTCGGCACCGTGGTGGCGCGCGCCGGCGGCCAGCGGGTCGCGGTCGGCTACGACGGGCGGCTGTCCTCCCCCGAGCTTGCCGCGTCGCTCGTGGACGGGTTGAAGGCGAGCGGCATGGAAGTGCTGCGGGTGGGCCGCGGGCCGACGCCCATGCTGTACTTCGCGGCCACCACGCTCGGCACGGACGGCGCCGTGATGGTGACGGGCAGCCACAACCCGCCGGACTACAACGGCTTCAAGATGATGCTCGGCAAGCGTGCCTTCTTCGGCGCGGACATCCAGGAGCTGGGCCGGATCGCGGCAGCGGGCGACGTGGTGGCGGAAGGCGCCGGCACCGACCGCGCCGTGGACGTGGCGGACGACTACGTGGCGCGGCTGGTCAAGGACTGGGACGGCGGCGACCGCAGGCTCCGCGTCGTGTGGGACAACGCCAACGGCGCGGCGGGCGAGGTGCTGGCCCGGCTGCTCAAGGTGCTGCCCGGCGAGCACACCGTGCTCAACCCGGAGATCGACGGCCGCTTCCCCGCGCACCACCCGGACCCGACCATCGCCCGCAACCAGGAGCAGTTGATCGCGGCCGTGCGGGAGCGGGGGGCAGACCTCGGCATCGGCTTCGACGGCGACGCGGACCGGGTGGGCGTGGTGGACGGCGGCGGCGGCATCCTGGTGGGCGACCAGCTCATGGTCGTGCTGGCCCGCGACGTGCTCCGCACCCACCCCGGCGCCACCATCATCGCCGACGTGAAGGCGAGCCAGGTGCTGTACGACGAGATCGCCCGCGCCGGCGGCCAGCCCTTGATGTTCAAGACCGGGCACAGCCTCATCAAGGCGAAGATGGCGGAGACCGGGGCGCCGTTCGCAGGCGAGATGTCGGGCCACATCTTCTACGCCGACCGCTGGTACGGCTTCGATGATGCGCTGTACGTCGCCGTGCGCCTGCTCGGCATCGTGGCGCGCATGGACACCACGCTGGAGGCGGTGCGGAAAGCCTTGCCCCAGGTGGTCAACACGCCGGAATTGCGCTTCGACTGCGACGACACCCGCAAGTTCGCCGTGGTGCAGGAAGTGGCCGCCCGGCTGCGCGCCGCCCGCGCGGACTTGAACGACATCGACGGCGTGCGGGTGCTGACGCCGGACGGCTGGTGGCTGCTGCGTCCCTCCAACACCCAGGCCGTGCTGGTGGCGCGGGCGGAGGCGCGGGACGAGGCCGGGCTGGAACGGCTCAAGGCGGCGCTGGTGGAGCAGTTGGAAGCCTCGGGCCTGTCGGCGCCGGACTTCTCGGGGGAGAACGCGGGGCACT
>CAXTTB010000291.1:0-5123 GCA_964246905.1 uncultured Acetobacteraceae bacterium
CGGCCCCCCGCCCGCGGCGCGGGGCGCGGGGGGGGGGGGGCCGGCGGCGCCGGCCCCCCCCCCCCCCCGGCGGCGGGCAGAGCTTCGACCTGCCGGTCACGGTCGGCCGCCGCGCCCAAGAGGCGCCGAGTTGAAGGCCCCGAGTTGAAGGTGACGAGCTGAGCCATGCGGATCCTGGTGGTCGAGGACGATACGGACGTGGCGGGCTTCGTGATGAAGGGCCTGCGGGACGCCGGGCATGAGGCGGCGCAGGCCGGCAACGGCGCGGACGGCCTGTCGCTCGCGAGCCGGGAGCCGTTCGACGCCATCATCCTGGACCGCATGTTGCCCGGCGGGCTGGACGGCCTGGGCGTGCTGGAAACGCTGCGCGCGCAGGACAACCAGACCCCGGTGCTGTTCCTCTCGGCCATGGTGGGCGTGGACGACCGGGTGCGGGGATTGCAGGCCGGCGGCGACGACTACCTGACCAAGCCGTTCGCGTTCAGCGAGCTGCTCGCCCGGGTGGAGGCGCTGATGCGCCGGGGCCGGGCGGCGCATGGCGCGACGCGGCTCGTGGTCGGCGACCTGGAGATGGACCTGCTGTCCCGCACGGTGCGCCGCCGCGGGCGCAAGATCGACCTGCAGCCGCGGGAGTTCCGCCTCCTGGAGTTCCTGATGCGGCACGCCGGGCAGGTGGTGACGCGCACCATGCTGCTGGAAGGCGTGTGGGATTATCATTTCGATCCCCAGACCAATGTGATCGACGTGCACGTGTCCCGGCTGCGCCAGAAGATCGACAAGCCGTTCGACGCGGCCTCCATCCAGACCGTCCGCAGCGCCGGCTACATGCTGCGCGGCGAGTAGGCGCGGTGCGGCCCCACGCCGCCGGGCTTCGACGGCTGTTCCGCTCCGCCGGGGTCCGCCTGGCGCTGGCCTATGCCGCGCTGTTCGCCCTGAGCGTGCTGACGCTGATGCTGCTGCTGTGGTGGGCCACCATCGGCCTGCTGGACGCCCAGGTGGACGCCGCCATCCGCGCCGACGCGCAGGTGCTGTCCGTCCGATGGCAGGATGGCGGCGGCGCGGCGCTGCTGTCGAACATCGAGGCGCGGCTGGCCGGCGACGCCGACGACGACGGCGTTTACCTCGTGCTCGATCCCTCGGGCCGGCGCCTGGGCGGCAACCTTCCGGCCTGGCCGGCGCCCGTGGCGCAGGAGGGCGTCGTCTATGAGCTGCCGACCCGGCACCACGGCGACCCCAGCCTGGCCCGGCTGCGCCGCTTCGCGTTGCCCGACGGCACCGCGCTCCTGGTGGGGCGGGACGTGCGGGCGCGCGCCGCGCTGCAGCGCCTGCTGACCGACATGATGGCCTGGGCGCTGGCGCCGATGAGCCTGCTGGGCATGGCCGGGGCGCTCACGGTGCGGCGGATGTTCACGCGCATGATGGGGCATGTCACCAAGACCACGGCGGCGATCTCCGCCGGCGAGCTGCCGCCGCGCATCGGGCTGTCGGGCCGGGGCGACGAGTTCGACCGTCTGGCGGACACGTTCAACGACATGCTGGACCGCATCGGCCGGCTGATGGACGGCGTGCGGCAGGTGTCGGACGCCATCGCGCACGACCTGCGGACCCCGATCACCCGCGCCCGCGCCCGGCTGGAGGACGCGGCGGCGAACGCCGGAAGCACGGTCGAGCTTCGCGCCGCGGTGGAGCGCGCGGTCATGGACCTCGACGGCGTGACCGCGGTGTTCCAGGCGCTGCTGCGCATCGCGGAGATCGAGGCCGGCGCCGGTCGCTACGCCTTCGCGGCGCTGGACGTCGGCCCGCTGCTCGCGGACCTGGCCGAGCTGTATGGCGCGGTGGCGGAGGAGCGCGGGCTGACGCTCGCTCTGCAGGCCGCCGCGCCGCTGCCGGTCTGGGGCGACCGGGAGCTGATCCAGCAGGCGGTGGCGAACCTCCTGGACAACGCGATCAAGTTCTCGCCGCCCGACAGCACGGTCACGCTGCGGGCACGCCGTGTCCCCGGCGCGTGGCCGGAGTTGCTGGAGATCGCGGTGCTCGACGGCGGGCCGGGCATCCCGCCCTTGGACCAGGCCCGGGCGACCGACCGCTTCTTCCGCGGGGAGGCGGCGCGCAACACGCCGGGGTACGGCCTGGGGCTGACGCTGGTGCGGGCGGTGGCGGAGGTGCATGGCGGCACGTTGCGCCTCACCGACGCATCGCCGGGCTTGCAGGCATCCTTGACGCTGCCGGCCAGCCGGCAGTCGTCGTTCTACACCTCAGAGGCCCGGAAGCGCGGCTTCGCGCCGGAAGGTGACCACCAGCACGTCCCGGTGGGCGGGCTGCTCCGGATCTAGCGGCTGCACGGGCGTGACGCCGTGGAACACCCGGTGGTCGTCCACCAGCGCCGCGTCCATCGGCGCCTCCAGGGTGAAGCTGCCGAGCAGCGTGCGGTCCAGGCCGTGGATGCTGGTGGTGCCCGACGCGATGTTGACCCGGCCCACCATCAGCACCAGCACCCAGTCCACGCCGTCCTGGTGCATCCCCTCCGGCGTCGGCTGGCCGGCCTGGCCCGGACGCGCCTCGATGCGGAACTGGTGCGCCTCGACGTGCCAGGCGGGCGCCGGGGTCAGGCCGTCGAACAAGGCGTGGCAGGTGCGCAGGATCGCCTGGAACGCGGCGGACCCGGCGGCGGCGGGCGTCACCGGGTCGAACCAGCGGGCGATGCCGCCATTCAGCGCGTTGTAGTCCCGGCTCTGGTAGTGCGGCTGGTCCGGCTTGCGCGCGGCGCCCGCCCGGCTCACGAGGAATGCGGCGTGGCGGCGCTGCCGGTAGCGCCCGCCGTCAGCCATGTAGGTGTCGAGGCCCAGGTCGTCCCAGGTGCGGGCGAAGCCGTCCCAATCGTCCAGCCCGTCCGCGCGCAGCGCCTCGGCCATGGCCGGCGCCTGCACGAAGGCGTAGCCGTGGTCGCGCAGCGCCGCCGTCCAGGGATCGAGACTTGTCATGCCACCTTTTCCTGGATCGGGGCCGGCGCTGGGATCGGGGCCGGGATCGGGGCCGGATCTGCAGCCGGCGCGGGCGGGGCGCTCAGCACGCGGTATGAGGTGAGCGGGCTTTCAATCGCAAGCTCGTCGAAGCGCAGCTTCACCCGGCGGTTCAGCTCGCGGCCCACCGACCAGCGGCTGGCCGGCTGCGTCTTCATCCGCACGCGCAGCACCCAGGCCGCATCGACGAACTTCTCGACGCCCATCACGTCCAGCTCCTCCAGCACGAGCGAGGCCCATTTCGGGTCCCGCCGCATCTCGGCCGCCATGTCGCGCACCACGCCGATGACGTGCGCCGGCTCCTCGTTCAGGCCCACGCTGATGTCGAGCAGCGCGTAGCCGTAGTCGCGGGTCTGGTTGGTGACGGTCGTCACCGCGCTGAACGGGACGATGTGGACGGAGCCGTCCAGCGCGCGCAGCCGGATGGTGCGGATCGACAGCGCCTCCACCGTGCCGGTCAGGCCGCCGAGCGTCACGATGTCGCCGACCTGCATCGTGTTCTCCAGCAGCAGGAACAGCCCGGTGATCAGGTCCTGCACCAGCTTCTGCGACCCGAAGCCCACCGCAATGCCGATCACCCCGGCGCCGGCCAGCAGCGGCGCGACGTTGACGCCCAGCTCGCTCAGCACGACCAGCGCCACCACCAGCAGGATCGTGACCAGCAGCAGCGTGCGGAGCATCGGCAGCAGCGTGCGGAGCCGGCCGGCGCGCGCCAGGTGCGCCTCCGCCGACAGGGTCGCGAGGTGCTGGGCGATGGCGGCGTTGGCCCCCTCCCAGACCAGGATCGCGACCGTGACGGTGACGACGACGACCGTGGCCGCCGACGCCACGCGCCCGCCCAGGCCGTTGCGCGCCAGCCAGTCCAACGGGCCGAGGTTCCACGCCTCCAGCAACCCGAGGACGGTGGCGACGGCCAGCACGGCGGTGATCGCGGTGCGCAGCACGGGCTGGTAGAACATGGCGCGTTCCGCCAGCCCCGGGTGGCGGGCCAGCAGCGCCGGGTTGAGGCGCAGCGCGCGGTCGAGGCCGCCGACCAGCATGGTCGTGGCCAGCCGGGACGCCACCAGCACGGCGGCGGTGACGAGGCAGAAATGGATGAGCCGCACGTAGCCGTTGCGAAGCTCCGCCGCCCAGACCAGCCAGAGCGCGGCCAGGAAGAACACGGCGACCAGGTGCCAGATGTCGGCCAAACGGTTCCGCAGAGACGCCCAGACGCCCTCCGCCATCGGCAGCGCGCGGATGGAGGCCGCCACATGCGACCGGGACTGCAGCACGGCCACGATCAGGCAGCCATGCAGGACCAGCGCGAACAGCTTGAGCAGCGCGTCATGCGCGGTCTGGTACATGCCGAACAGCAGCCCGACCTCCGCCACCACGTAGCCGGTGACGCCCACGGCGAGGAGCCGGCGTATCCACCGGGTCAGGAACCCCGCCGCCCAGTCCGACAGGTGCAGCAGCCGCAGCCGGGGCGCGGACGGGGAGACCAGCATTGCCGTGACGCTCAGCGCCAGCCGGGTGAGGATATAGGCGTCGAGCACCTCCTGGATGGCGAGCCGGGTGATCGCGGGGTCGCCCAGCTCGGTGCCGAGCAGCAGGACGGCAGTCGCGGCGAAGGCGGCGATGGGCAGCAGGTCCAGCAGCAGGCGCCCGGTCAAGTAGGGCAGCCGCCGCAGCGTGCCCACCGTCCGGCTGAGCTGGCGGCTCTGCGCGGCCTCCGTGTCGCCGGCCTCGGCGGCGGCCAGCCCGGATTCCGGCGGCGGCGCGGGGGCGTCCACCGGGTCCGTGACGGCCGGGGTCCACGCCCCCACGGCGGCGCGCATCCGGCGCAGCAGGCGGACCACGGCCAACTCGACGACCAGCCCGCTCCCGACGATGGCCGCGAGCCGCCACAGCGTGTTGAACAGGCGGGCGCGGAAGTCCGGGGTTTCGGCCTGGGTCGCGATCCAGCGCCACAGCAGCGGCAGGTCGTTGACCGAGTGGACCGCCATGGCGAGCTGCGACCCCGTGGCGGCGATGGCCGTCGCGGTCTGGTCCACGACCTGGGCGCCGAGGCTGTCGGGCTTGAGCGGCAGGATCGGGCTCGGCGGGGTGGAAGCTGGGGCG
>CAXTTB010000292.1:0-5122 GCA_964246905.1 uncultured Acetobacteraceae bacterium
CGGCGTTTCGATCATGCACGGCTAAGCAGCCTTCTGCAGCTTGGGCCAAGCCGGACACGTAGGGCGCATAAGCGCAGCGCCATGCGCCGCCGGACGGTCCAAACGGAAGGCGGATGGCGCTTCGCTGATCCGCCCTACGATCCTGTTCATGTGCGTTCCAACCTGCACGAGGCGGCCTAGAACCGGGCCGACACGGTGAGCGAGAGGACCGTGGGCGCCCCCGGGATGGACGTGGAGTACGGCGCGCCGCCATAGATGCCGGCATACGAGACGTACTGGTTGTAGAAATACGCCTTGTAGCTCTGGTTGAACAGGTTCTGCACGTTGAACAGGAAGTCCAGCCGCTTCATCGGCAGCTTCTTCACGGGCAGCGTGTATCGCAGGGACAGGTTGAAGATGTTGTAGGCGGACAGCTTGAAGCCCTTGTTGGTCACGGTCGCCGCCTGCAGCGTCGGGTCCGGGTTGACGGCGGGGTCCGGGTTGAGGTCGTACGTGGTGTACTGCTGGCCGGTATAGACGCCGTAGAAGCGCAGGTAGGTCTCGTCCTCCGGCACGAAGACGTTCTTCTTGTTGTAGTCGATCCCGTAGGTCGCCGTGTAGTCCGGCACGCCGGAGATCGGGTCGCCCTTGAAGGCGTAGCCGAACTGGTCGTTGAAGATGGTCGTGCTGGCGGCGTAGCTGTTCAGGTACTTGGCCAGCAGGTGGGACGCGCTGCCGAACACGCCGATCTCGGGCGTGACCTTGTACTTGCCGGAGGCCTCGAAGCCCTTGAACTCCTCGATGCCGTTGTTGCCGTAGGCCTGCAGCCCCGTCAGGTAGTTGGTGAAGAAGCCGAAGGCGCGGGTGACGTGCTGGTTGAAGTAATCGACGTTGAGGTAGAGGCGGTCGCTGTTGTACTTGGCGCCGACCTCCACCGCCGTCAGCCGCTCCGCCCCGGGCGCCGCCGTGGTGCCGGAGGTGCCGAGCGTGTAGTCCGACACCGGGGCGAACAGGGCGCTGCGGCCCCAGCTCGCATAGACCGAGGTGCCCTTGAGGAAAGGCAGGTCGTAGCTGACGCCGACATAGGGCAGCGCGTCGCGGTCGAACCGCTTCACCGTGTAGCCCTGGTTCGGCAGCGTCGAGCGCCGGGTGTAGGAGAACGGCAGTTCCTGCCGCGCGCCGGCGCCGACATAGGTGAAGCCCGGCTCGATGTGCAGCGTGTTGTGGAACAGGTCGATCCTGTCCTGGACGTAGCCCTCGTAGAGCTGGCGCTCGCTGTAGAACTGCTGGAACAGGTTGTAGCCGTTGACCTGCGGGATCGGCTCCTGGCCATAGACGTAGGACCGGGCGAGCCGCTGCTCGCGGGCGATCAGCGCGCCGATGCGGAGGTTGTTGTACGGCAGGAACACGTTGACCTCCGGCTTGATGCCGTAGGTGTTCGACGTCGAGAGCACCTGTTGGGCGTTCTCGCCGAAGCCCTGCGGCGCCGGACCCGGGTTGCCGTCGGGGCCGTTGCCGGTCGGGTTGCCGAAGATGGCCGGGTCGTAGTTGAAGTACTGGCGGTTGGTGAACCGCGTGCCCGGCCCGATCTGGCCGTAGGCGAAGAACGGAATCTGGAAGTTGGGCTGCACGCCCTGGTCCGCCCCGATCAGGTTCGGGTTGAGGTAGCTGGTGGAGGTGCCGTCGGCGCGGATGTAGAACGCCTTGCCGCCGACCTTGAGCCAGTCGTTGACGTAGGTGTCGTCGCTCAGGATCGTCGTGAGGTACTCGTTCTGCTGACGGAAGAAGGACTGGTTCTTGCCGTAGTTGTAGAACTGGCCGTACTTCTGCTGCAGGCCGATGTCGATGGGGGCGGGCTGCAGGTAGCCGCGCCCGTAGTTGTCGATGATGGTCAGCCCGACGTTGGACAGGCCGTTGTTGTAGGGCTTGTCGGCCGCGAAGTAGATGTTGCGGTAGCGCGCGTCGGTGTTGTTGATGTAGCCCTTCGACTCGCCCTGGTTGTACTGCAGCGTCATCTTCAGGCCGCCGGCGTCCTTGAGCGCGCCGGTGTTGGCGGTGAAGCCGTAGTAGTCCGTGCCGAAGGAGCCGATGGTGCCGAACACGTCGAAGTAGCGGTTGTCCGTCGGGCGCTTCGAGTTGTAGGCCAGCGTGCCGCCGATGGTGCCGTAGCCCTGCACGCCCGGCGGCGCCACGCCCGGCCGCACCGTCACGCCGTCGATCTGGTCGATGGTGAAGGGCGCGCTGATGTTGTTGCTGAGATAGGCGCCGGAGCCGCCGTAGATCAGGTCCTGGGTCGGCACGCCGTCCAGCGTCTGCGCCAATTCCGCGCCGCGGACGCCGCGCACGGAGATGACGGGCACGTCCTGGCCGAGGCCCTGCTGATAGACGTTCACCGAGGGGGCGGACTGCTGCAGCAGGCTCTGCGTCGATGCGGTGGACTGGACGGCCTCGATCTCCCGCGGGCCGATCTCGGTGATGCCCGACGGCACGTCCTTCTGCTTGAGCAGCAGCTCGCGCTTCTTGATCACCACGTCGGCGATCGGCTCGTCGGGGGTGCCGATGGTGTCGGCGGACGGGTCCACGCCGCCGCCGGGGGCGCTGGCCGGGTTGGGCGCCTGCGCGAAGCGCAGCTTGACGTTGGACTGCGAGTTGCCGGGCGAGAGGCGCTGGGCGCTGGGCGGCGCGTCGGGCTTGGCGGGGTCCGGTGTCGGCGCCTGCGCCCAGGCGCCCACGAGAGACAGGCCACCGACAGCGCCTGAGCAGGCCGTGACGAAAAGCAGACTCTGTCGGAAAGTCATCGGTAGGCGAACCTTTCACATCGCACGCCCGCCGGTCGTCCGAGCCATTCGGACCGATCCCGCGGGCGTTTGCGGTCAGTCGCGCCGGGTTGCAACCGATGTGCCATCCATGTGGCTTTTATAGGAGAATGGACACGTTTGTGGCCGAAATGCCACATGCAACCATCGGATGCAGGATGCTGCTGCCCGACCCGCGCCGGCGCTTCCACCGGCCGAACGGGACAATCCCTGCTTAACCATGGGGGTGAGCAGCGTCACCCGGGCGGCCTCAGGCCCCCTGGCGGAACCGGCCGCCTTCGCCGCCAGGTTGCAAGGGGCTACGCTGATGACGGTTCGATGACGCTATCTGCTTTGTTGCAGTGCAACAGCCCAAAGATGCGCCACCTCGGCGGCGTCCCCCGGGCCTTTCACCGTCCGAAAGGTTGCAAGCGCGTCGGCGTCCCGTCCGAGCTGGACGTAGGCCTCGCCGAACGCCAGCACGGCCTGGTCCGGACGCGCCATGCCGCCCTTCTTGATGCCTTGCTGGATCAGCGCCAGGCCGGAGGCGTTGCCCTGCGTGACCGTGTCGTAGCCGACCCGCACCAGCATCTGCCCGTCATGCGCGTCCGCCGCTTCGGCCCGGGCGTGGTCGAGGCCCTTCTGGTCGTCGGCGAGCTGCTTGTCGGCATAGGCTTTCAGCCGCTGCTGCCGCGTGTCCTGCGGGTCCTTGCCGAAGACGCCGCGCGCGTAGGCCTCCGCGATGAGGCCGGACGCCTCGCCGGGGTAGCCGCTGCTCAGCGCGAGCTGCGCGGCGTCCTCGTAGTCCTGCGCCGTCGCCAACATGCCGAGCCGGCGCTTGAGCCGCATGATGTCGGCGGCATGGCGCGTGCCGATGCCGGGCCGGGCCTGCAGGCGGGCGAGCAGCGCCGCCGTCGTGGACGGGTCCGGGTAGTCGGCGGCGAGGTCGTTGAGCGCGCTGCCGTAGGCGGCGTCGTTCCCCTGCTTCTGGGCGGCGCTCGCGAGCATCTGCAGTTGGGTCTTGCTCGGCTTCTTGCCGGCGCGGCGCATCGCCTGCACCTGGTCCAGCGTGGTGGAGTATGCCCGGCCGTAGTCGCCGCTCTCGTAGGCGGCCTGCGAGATCAGCAGCGGCAGCGCCGGGTCGGCGTCGCCGTCGTGGATGGCACGGGCGGCGAAGTCGGACGCGCCGGCGAAGTCGCGCTTGCCGAAGGACATGGCGGCGACGGTGTGCTCCAGGCGGGCCTTGGCCGCCGCGGGCATCGCCTGCGTCGCCAGCAGGTGGCGGAAGGCGTCCAGGGCGCCGTCCGTGTCGCCGCTCGCCTGCGCCAGGGCGCCGCGCAGCTCCTCGATGGCCACGGTCTCGTAGGGCGTGTGGTTCTTGACCGCCTCCGCCTTGGCCAGCTCGGCGCGGGCGGCGTCGAACTGCTTCTCGCGGATCGCCGTCTCGGCGGCCTGCAGCGCGTGCCCGACCTCGGGCCGGGCGGCGGCCTCCTGCGCCCGGGCCGCGGGCGGCGCCACGGCCAGCATGGCGGCGATGGCGACGGGCGCCAAACGTTGAAGCGGGTGTGACTGGCGAATGGCCCTCATCGGGATGCTCCTTGCTCGCACGATGGCATATTCTTTGCGAGAAAAACCGTATATGCCGGGTATGCCGGCGGCTTTGAAGAGGACCGGGCCGGAACGCAAGTTCCGGACCATAGCGCGCGGAGGGGTTGCGGGTTGGTATTGACAAGGCCAAGCTGTCCGAAGAACACGCTGCGACCTGCTATGGCGCTTCTCCGGAACCAAGCGGCGGAAGCGGGATAAACGGAGCCTGCCGCGCATGGACATGATCGACCGGCCCAACTCCACCGCACGGATCGGCGGCCTCGCCGCCGTGCTGCTGTTCCACGCCCTGCTGATCTACGTCCTGGTTTCCGGCCTGGGCAAGCAGGCGGTGCAGATGGTCATCCAACCCATCCAGACGAAGATCATCCAGGAGCAGGCCGCGCAGCCGCCGCCTCCGCCGCCCCCGCCGACGCCCGAGGTCGTGCTGCCGCCGCCGCCGTTCATCCCGCTGCCCGAGATCCGCACGCAGCTCCCGCCGCCGCCGAAGGCGATCACGGGCCCGCCATCGCCCAAGCCGCCGCCGAAGCAGGACTTCACGCCGAGCCAGGCGCCCACGCCGACCGCGCCCTCGCCGGCGCCGGCCGCGGCGCCTTCGGTGCGGACGGGGGCCTCCCGGATCGCCTCCGCCGGGTGCGACATCCCGGAGAAGCCCGAGGTCAGCGACCGGATCGGCGAGAAGGGCACCGTCACGATCTCGGTGTCCATCGGGACGGACGGCAAGGTGACGCAGAGCGCGGTGG
>CAXTTB010000293.1:0-5121 GCA_964246905.1 uncultured Acetobacteraceae bacterium
GATGGGCCGCGAGGCCGGCCGCGGCGGCCAGGGTCGCGACCAGGCGTCGCCGGGGTAGGTGCAGCATGATCCATTCCTCCGTTTCGCGCTGTGGCCGCGCGCAAGGCGGAGGATTGCGCGGAATGGCGGGCGGCGCCAGGGGTGACGGCTGACTATGCCGCCAGCACGCCGGAGCGCTTGGCCATCTCGGCAGGTCTTACGCATCAGGCCGCGCGCCGCGCCCTTGAGTGGCGCAGCATTCTGCACGACATCCGTGAATGGCGGCGCAGTGTCGTGCATGATGCTGCACATGGCCGTCCACGAAACCAACCGCGCCAAGGTCGTCTCCCGCTTGCAGGCGGATGGCTGGGTCGATCTCGGGGGCAAGAGCCATGACAAGTTCACCAAGCCCGGCACGCCGTTCCCCATCATCGTGCCGCGGCACCGCACCCTCAGCCCCGGCGTCGCCCGCAGCATCGCCAAGGCGGCAGGCTGGACATGAGCGGAAGGAACAGCAACGTGCGTTATTTTGCTCTCATCGACGGCGGACCTGGCGCCTATGGCGTCGTGTTCCCCGACCTGCCCGGCTGCACCGCCATGGGCGATACGCTGGACGACGCCGTTGCGGCGGCGGCGGCGGCACTTGCGGATTGGGTCGGCACCGTGGAAAGCGCGGGCCAGGCTCCTTATCCCGCCAGCCCGGCGGAGGCGCTGCGCCGTGACCCGGATGTTGCGGCGGCCCTGGCTGACGGGGCGTGCCTGGCGGCCGTGCTGCTGGTGCGGGCCACCGGCAAGTCCGTGCGGGCCAACCTGTCGCTCGACGAGGGCCTGGTCGCCGCCATCGACGCCGCCGCCCGCAGCCGGGGGGTGACGCGGTCCGGCATGGTTTCCATCGCCGTGCGGCAGTATTTGCACGAGATGGGCTAAGGGCCTGGGCCTGGGCCTGGGCCTGGGGCAGGCAGGATCGGCTGCGCTGGGTCACGCCGGGCGTCAGAACGTCATCCGCATCCCCCCGAACCCCGCGACCGGGGCGCCCGGCGACAGGCTGCGCGTGTTGGCGGCCCCCGGCGCCTGGGCGATGGGCACCAGCGCCACCGGGGAGAAGCCGCCGAACGTCGCGTATCTCTCGTTCGTCGCGTTCTGCACCAGGCCGAACAGCTCGATCCCCTGCCGCACCCGGTAGGTGGTGTTCAGGTTCAGCACGACGTAGGAGCCGGTGTCGGGCGTCTGGTTCGAGGCGTCGCCCTGCAGCACGCGCCCGCTGCTGGCGATCCCCGTGGCGCCCACCGTCCAGTCCGGCGTGAGGTCGTACTGCACCCCGAACTTCAGCCGGTGCGCCGGGATGCCCGGCAGGCGGTTGCCGGGCCGCACCTGGATCTGCCCATTCACGTCGGCGAACGGGTTGTTCTGGCTGCCCAAAAGGAACGCGGTGCGGAAGGTCGCGTCGGTGTAGGCGTAGTCGGCATAGGCCAGCAGCGAGCCTTGCCGCAGGCTGACCCCCGCCTGCCCGCCCTGCCGCCGCGTGGTGCCGATGTTCTGGAAGAAGCCGCGGCCCAGCACGGCGCTGGCGGCGAACAGGATGTCGTCGTCGCTGTCGGTGCGGAACAGCCCGGCGTTCCACGCCACCCGCGCGCCCTCGCCCACGGAGAAGCGCCCGCGCAGCCCGGCCTCGTACGTATGTCCCACGACCTGCTTGAGCGACGGGTCGGCCACGAAGAAGTTGGTCAGGCTGCACGGGCTGGCCGGGGACGCGCAGGACAGCTCGGCGGGCGTCGGCGCGCGGTTGCTCTCGGAGTAGCCGCCATACAGCGAGACGCCGGGCGCGACCCGGTACGTCAGCCCGGCGGCCGGGTTGAACCTTGTGTAGCCGTGGTTGCCGCTGAGGGCGTTGCCGGTCTGGTCGCGCAGGTCGATCTGCGCCACGTTCAGCCGCCCGGACACGGTGAGCGACAGCCGCTCCGTCACGTCCAGCGTGTCGGAGGCATAGACCCCGTAGTAGTCGTTGCGCGCCCGCAGCCGCACCGGCGTGACCGACCCGTCGGCCAGGTCGAGCACCACGCCCGGCCCGGCGAAGCCGCGGTCCGCCGCCAGCGCGCCCACGGAGGTCCGGGCGGAGAACACCGTGCTGCCGCCGTCGTAGCCTGCGCCCACCAGGAGCTGGTTCGGGCGGCCGAGCGGCTCCGCCTTGTAGGTGCCCTGCACGGACGCGCCGTAGCCGTTGGTGTCCGTCGCGGTCTGGTCGAGCTGCGAGTACGGGCCGCCGCCGCTGAACTGGTCGAGGCCGGGGAAGAAGCCCGGGTTGACGAAGTTGGCGATCCGCCCGCCGCCGCGCATGGTGAGCGGCGCGCCGTCGCCGCTGCACAGCAGGGCCGGGCCGTCCGGGCAGGGCTGCGCGTTGGAGGCGTTGCCGTTCGAGGTGCGCTGCGACAGGTTGCTGTAATAGGCGGCTACCTGCAGCGACAGCGCGTCGTTGACCTCGTGCGAGCCGGACAGGCTGACGCGCAGGTACTTGTTGCGGGTCTCGTCAGGGTAGGTGAACACGGCGCTGCGGCGCGCAGCCAGCAGCTCGACCGGCGCGGTGCCGTTGCCGACCAGGATGTTGGTGGCGCCGAGCAGGCCCAGGTGCAATTCGGACTTGTCGCCGCGCCAGCCGACGTCGCCGTAGATCCGGCGGATCTGGGACGGGGAGAAGTCGCGCCAGCCGTCCTCGTTCAGCGCGGTCCCCGCGACGTAGGCGGCGACGTTGCCGGACTGCACCCCGTACTGCGCCATGCCCTGGACACGCCCGAAGGAGCCGCCCGACAGCTCCAACTGCGCGCCGTGGTAGCTGAACCCGTCGCGCAGCTTCACCGTGATCGCGCCGCCGAGGGCGTTCAGCCCGAAGGCCGGGTTGGACCCGACCACCTCGATGCGGTCGATGGCGGCGTCGGGGATCAGGTCCCAGTTGGTGGTGTCGCCGAACGGCGCGTTGAACCGGGTGCCGTTCAGGTACACGGCCAAGCCCTGCGGGTTGCCGGCCAGCGGCGACGCCTCGAAGCCGCGGAAGGTCAGGTTCGGCTGGAACTCGTTGCCCTGCGCCTGGTTGAGCGCGACGCCGCCCACGTCCTCGTCGAGCGCCCGCAGCGCGCTGGCCGGGCCGGTGCGCGTCACGTCGTCCCGGCGCAGCACGTGGGTGTCGGTCGGCACCTTGGCGCGGTCGGTCTCGGAGCCGGCGAGCGGCGCCGTCACCACCACGTCGGGCAAATCGAGGCCGGCCGGCGGGGCGCCCGGCACCTCCTGCGCCAGCGCCGCCGCCGGCAGCGCGATCAGCAGCCCGGCCCATGCCCGGTCGCGGCCCATCCGTCACGCCATCCCGTGTCCCCCCGCAGCTTCTGCTTGATTGACCTCCCGGTAGCCCGGCGCCTGCCCGGGGTAAAGGCTACCGGCAGTCCACGAGGTCGCTGTCGGACAGGGAGAACGCGTACTTGCCGCCGCCCTTCACCTCCACGCCGCGCACGGTGCAGGTCCGGGCGGGCTTCGCGGCGCTGGGCTTGGTGGCCAGGCGCACGTCGTAGCGCCCGGGCGTGATGCCCTGGAGGCGCAGGCGCTCGTCATGGTCCACGGCGCCGTCGCGGTCGTTGGCGCACTGGTTGGCGCCGAACGGCCCCGGCGCCGCGCCCTCCGCCCCGGCGGGCGCCAGGGCCAGCTCGGTGATGGTGGAGGAGGTCAGGTTCCAGAACGCCATGCGCTCCTGCGCCCGGGCGTCCTGCGCCGAGGCCGGGCGCATCACGCCGCACAGCGCCAGCAGGACCAACGCCGCGCGCATCGCGTCACCCGAGCAGTTGTTGCGCATGGTGTGCGATGTGGTCGCCCATGAAGCTTTGGATGAACCAGTAGCTGTGGTCGCCGGGCTGCCGCCGCAGCGTGAGATCCTGGCCCGAGGCCTGCGCCGCCGCTTCCAGCGCCTCCGGGTGCAGTTGGCTGGCGAGGAACTGGTCGTCCTTGCCCTGGTCCACCAGGATCGGCCCGGGATACGGCCGGGCGTGCATCAGGAGGCTCGCGTCCCACGCCGCCCAGACGACGCGGTCGGGGCCGAGATAGTGGGTGAACGCCTTCTCCCCCCACGGCACCGCCGCCGGGTTGGCGATGGGCGCGAAGGCGGACACGGAATGCCAACGCTCCGGCTCCCGCAGCGCCGTGACCAGCGCGCCGTGCCCGCCCATCGAGTGCCCGAACACGCCGCGCCGGTCTGGGCGCACCGGGAACTCCGCCTCGACCAGCGCCGGCAGCTCCCGCGTCACGTACTGCGCCATGCGGTAATGCCCGGCCCAGGGTTCGGAGGTCGCGTCCAGGTAGAACCCGGCGCCGACGCCGAAGTCCCAGCTTTCCGCCTCCCCGGGCAGGTCGAGGCCGCGCGGGCTGGTGTCCGGCATCACCAGCGCCAGGCCGTGCTCCGCGGCGTAACGCTGCGCGCCGCCCTTGATGGCGAAGGTCTCCTCCGTGCAGGTCAGCCCGGCGAGGTAGTACACCGCCGGGCACGGCCCCCGCTGCGCCTGCGGCGGCAGGAACACGCCGAAGCGCATCTCCGTGCCGGTGGCGGCGGAGGCGTGGCTGTAGAACCCCATGGTCCCGCCGAAGCAGGCATGCGTGCTCCTGGTGTCCATCGGTCAGGGCGCCGCTTCGAAGAAGCCGAGCGACGGGGAGCCGTCGTAGAACTTCGGGATGTCGCCGAAGATCTCGGCACCGTGCTGGTCGGAGGCGGCCTTGAAGTTGTCCATGGAGGCGAAGCTGAGCAGCGTCATGGTCACGGTGCCCGGCGCCTTGCCGTCCGGCCCCGGCTGGCCGCGCATCACCTGGTCGCCCTGCAGGCCCATCGGCCCCCACAGGCGGCGCACCAGAGGCATGTGGGTGTCGCGGTAGTAGGCGTGGTCGAACCGGGTGCCCTCGTTGCCCGGGTAGGTCACAGCCACCGTCAGCATCGCGTCCTCCTGCGTTTCTTCTGCCGCCACCCTACGGTGCCGGCGGCGGCGTGGGAACCGGGCGGCGGGAAAAAGGCAAGGCCAAGGGCTTTGCCCCTGGACCCCACTGGGGCCGCAGGCCCCAGGCCCCGATCCGGGGTTTGGGGCCTCCGGCCCCAACGGGTCCAGGGCAGCGCCCTGGCCT
>CAXTTB010000294.1:0-5115 GCA_964246905.1 uncultured Acetobacteraceae bacterium
ACCAGCACCCCTCAACGCCACCGAACTTCTTCGGGGTCGGGGTTTATCGGCGGCCCTTTGCTCTGACTTCTCCCCGTCATTGCGAGCCGCCTTTGCGGCGCAGCAATCAAGGACTGCAAGGACCATGCTGGCGGCCCTGGATCGCCGCGTCGCTGCGCTCCTCGCAATGACGCAAAAACGATGGAAGCAAACGGCCGTCCGTATGAGAACCCGACCGGAACGTCGGCTGACCACCGATTGCGGACGTTTGGATCGAGACGCTGCCAAGCCGCACAGCAGGGCGACCCGTGCCCCGCAACCCGCTACCATGCGACACGCCCGCCGAGTCGCACCCCGGGGATGCCCCAAGGACGTCAACGTGAAACCAACAACCCGTGCCGCCCTCTGGACCGCTGCCCTGCTCCTCCAGGCCAGCGCCGCCCAGGCCGCGCCCACGGCCTGCCCCGAGCATTTCGCCAGGGGCCAAGCGCCCGACCTGGTCAACCCCAAGCTCGCGCCCGGCACCCATGCCCTGTGCTTCCAGGCCTTCGCCCTGCTGCACTCCGCCCTCACGCGCACCCCGCTGTACTCGGCCGAGCACCTGACCGCGGCGGGCATCGAGGCCGCCCGCGCGACGCCCCGCAGCGGCGACTTCCACGCCGACCCGGCCCTGCCGCCCGGAGAGCGCGCGGAGCTGTCCGACTACGCCCGCAGCGGCTTCGACCGCGGCCACATGGCGCCCGCCGGCGACATGCCGGACGCGGACGCGCAGCAGGAGAGCTTCACCCTCGCCAACATGGTCCCACAGGCCCCCAAGCTGAACCGCGGCACGTGGGAGGGGATCGAGAGCGCCGTCCGCACCCTGGCGCAGGACCGGGGCGAGCTGTACGTCGTGACCGGCCCGATCTTCAAGGGCGGCGAGCTGGCGACGGTCGGCCACGTCGTCGTGCCGACCTACGTGTTCAAGGCCGTGCTGGACCTGCAGAGCCGCAGCGCCGCCGCCTACGTGGCGGAGAACAACGACGCCGCGGCCTGGACCGCCGTCAGCATCGCGCAACTGACCCGGCTGACCGGCATCAACGTGTTCCCGGCGCTGCCGCCCGGCGCCCGCAACGCCGCCCTGCGCTTGCCGGAGCCGACGCCGCACGGCTATGCCGGGGGCCGGTCCTACCCCAAACGCAGCAGGATGCCGTGATGCCGGACATGACCCCCTTCGCCAACGACAGCGCGGCCATCGAGGTCGGCGACCTCAAGCTGGAGAACGGGCGCGACCGCATCGCCTGCTACGGCAGCCTGGACCTGACGCGGGACAAGGCCGGGCTGGCGCTGGCCCGGCAACTGCACGCCGTGCTGGGCGCCGTGGTGCAGGCGCTGGAAGGCGACGCCGCCCTCCCGGACACGATCCCGCCGCCGAAGAAGCAGGGGACGGTGAAGAACCCGTTCTGACGCCGGCCCGCGCTTCGGCAAGGGCCGCGTCGTCCCGGCGCTTGAGGCGCGTCGCCACGGCGCCTCCCCGCCCGTGCGGACCGGGGCCGCCTAAGCCTTCTTCGCTTTCGCCTTCGCCGCCGGCTTGGCTTTCTTGCCGGCGGGGGCGACCGGGTTCATCGCGTCCTTGACCTGCTTGGCCGGGGTGAAGCCCAGCTTCTTCGACGCCGCGATCTGGATGGTGGCGCCCGTGGCGGGGTTGCGGCCCTGGCGCGCCTCGCGGGCCGCCACCTTGAACTTGCCGAAGCCCGGCAGCGAGACCTCCTCGCCCTTGCTCGCGGCCTGGACGATGGCGGCGAACACGGCCTCCACCACCTGCTTGGCCTGCGACTTGTTCATTTCGTGGCCGGACGCGATGTGCTCGGCGAGTTCGGCGGTGTTCATGATGCAGTCTCCAAAGTGAGCCTTCCGCCATAGCAGCGGAATCGCGCGTTGTGGAAGGGGTCTGTGCGCCTGATTATACCGGCGGCCGAGTGCCGTGACCCATGGATGACGGATGACGCTTCGCTTATCCGTCCTACGCGGCGCGGTTTCGTAGGATGGATAAGCGAAGCGTCATCCATCACCGGATACCCCGGACAGGTCAGACCATTTGGCCGCTGGCATCAATCCGCTCTGAACCGGCTGAGCAGCCGCCGCCACCGCGCCGGGTCGTCTTCGGCCTGCGATGCGCCGCCGCGGATGGAAAGCTGCTCGATCAAGCGGCTGGCGATCAGGCCGCGCGGGCCGCGCTCCCAGTGGTCGGCGTCGTCCTCCCCCGCGGTCCAGCCGGGCAGGGGCAGCAGCAAGTAGCGGCTCAGCCCGTCCAGCAGCGGCTCGTAGGTGGCGCGCAGCGCGGCGAGCGTCTCCTCCCCTTGCGGCCCGCCGGCCCAGCCCACGCCGGCCTCCTCCAGCACCGCGAGCAGCCAGGCGAAGGCGGCGGGGTCCAGGCGGTCGCCGCCGTCGTAGCGGGACGGCTGGATGTGGAACGACCGCGCCATCTCGATCACCACCTGCCGGGCCATGGTGAAGGTCATGCGCGCCTGCAGCGGCCGGATCGCCTCCACCCCCACCAGCACCAGGGCGCAGGTGTCCATGATGCACGCCATCGCCGCGAGCCAGGACTGGTTGTCGTGCTGGCTGCGGTAATAGGCCAGCATGGGGTAGGACAGGTGGCTTTCCAGCAGCTCCGCCCCCCAGACCTCCCATTCCCGCAGCAGCCCGTCGAGCTTGTCGAGGCCGCCCGCCTCCGCGTGCCGGGCCAGCAGGGTGCCGGCGGTGGGGGGCGACCCGGCGCGCCCGTCGAGCTGGATGACATGCGCCTCCCGCCGGGAGAACAGTTGGGTCAGCACGGGCAGGTAGCCGATGACCACGGCGATGAAGCCGAGGCCGGTGCCGGCCTCGAGCACCGCGACCAGGCGCGCGCCGCCCGTGTGCGGCACCACGTCGCCGTAGCCCAGGGTGAAGAAGGTGACGCCGCTCATGTAGAGCTGCTCGGACAGCGCCGAGGCCGCGCCGTCCGGGGGCGGAGGCGCCTGGAGGGACCATTCGATCAGCGCGAAGCCGAAGATCAGCGCGCTCGCCCAGATCGCGAACAGCAGCACCATGGACAAGGCGCCGAACACGCTGAAGAACCGCTCGCGCCGCGCGCCGCCCGGCAGGCGCGCGCCCAGCCATGACCAGACCGTCCAGACGGAGCGGAAATACAGCCGCACGAACCGCAGGCTGCGCTGCACCCGGCGGGGCAGCAGCATGACCTCGAACGCATCCTGCAGGATGACGAACAGCAGCGCGATGCCGAGCAGCACCGCGAGGACGGCGGTCAAGGCCCGGCGTCCGGCGGCGCGCGGTCCAACAGGCGGTAGCCGACGCCGGGTTCGGTGGTGAGCAGCCGCGCCGCCAGGCCGAGCTTCTGGCGCAGGTGGCCGACATACACCCGGAGGTACTGCACGTCCTCCACATGCGCCGGCCCCCACACCGTGTTCAGCAGGTGCCGGTGGGTCAGCACCTTGCCGGAATGCCGCGCCAGGAGGGCGAGCAGGTCGTACTCGCGCGGGCTGAGCTGGACCGGCACGTCCGACGCGGTGACGACCCGGCGGGCCATGTCCACCACCAGGCCCTCGCCGTGGAACAGCTCGCTCGCCGCCGTGCCGGGGTGGGCGTGGCGCAGCGCCGCGCGGATGCGGGCCAGCAGCTCGTCGAGGCCGAACGGCTTCTCCACGTAGTCGTCCGCGCCGCTGTCGAGCGCCGACACCTTGCCCGCCTCCGCGTCGCGGGCGGAGAGGACGATCACCGGCACCTGGCTCGTCGCGCGGAGCTGCGCCAGCGCGTCCTGCCCGTCCATGTCCGGCAGGCCGAGGTCCAGCAGGACCAGTGCGGGCGGGCGTGCCCGGGCGGCGGCCAGGCCCTCCCGGGCGGTGTCGGCGCGCTCCACGGCATAGCCGGACGCTTCCAGCGCCGGGCGCAGGAAGCGGTGGATCTGCGGCTCGTCGTCGATGACCAGGATGCGGGTGCGGTGCAAATCTCAGGAACCCAAACGTTGCACCGCGGATATGGCGGACAGCCGCAGCACGACAATGGTCCCGGGCGAGCCGTCCCGCGCCGCATCCGGGCGCGGGCTGATGGCCTCGACCGTGCCGCCCATCGCCTCCATCATGCCGCGGGCGATGGCGAGGCCCAGCCCGGTGCCCGGCGCCGTCCGGTCGCCGCGCCGGGCGCGGTAGAAGCTGTCGAACACGTGCGGCAGGTCGTCGGGCGCGATGCCGACCCCCTCGTCGGACACTTCCAGCGTGACCTGCCCGCCGCCCGCACTGCCGCGGATACGCACGTCGGAGCCGAGCGGCGAGTAGCGGACGGCGTTGTCGAGCACGTTGACCAGCGCCTGCTCCAGGAGCGCCGGGTCGGCCTGCATCGCCGGCAGGTCCTCCGGCACGTTCACCAGGATGTGCCCGGCGTCCGGCACCCGGGCGATGGCGGCGTCGATCAGGTCGATGGCCTGCACCGGCTGCAGGCGCGGCGCCACCTGGCCGCTCTCCAGCCGGGTGAGGTCCATGATGTTGGCGAGGAACCGGGTCATCCGCGCCGTGTCCTCCTTGATGGAGGCCAGCAGGTCGGCGCGGGTCTCGGGCGTCAGGTGGTCCCAGGTCGCCAGCGTCTCCGCCGCCCCGCGTATCCCGGTGAGCGGCGTGCGGAGGTCGTGGCTGAGCGAGTTCAAGAGGGCGGTGCGGAGCTTCTGCGTCTCCTCCATGGCGGCGCTGCGGGCGGCCTCGTTGGCGAGCTTGACCCGTTCCAGCGCGACGGCGGCCTGGTCGGCCAGCGTCGCCAGCGTCTGCGCCGCCGTCGGGTCGAACCGCCCGCCCTCCATGAACACGCCCAGCACGCCCAGCAGCCCGCGCACCGTCCGCATCGGCAGGAAGCGCCATTCGGCCGAGGGCAGGGTGGCGGTGCCGCGCCCGGTCGCCTCCTGCCGCTCGCTGCACCAGCGCGCCGCTGCCCAGCTCCCGTCGTCGAGCACGCTCGTGGTATCGGCCGGCGGCTCGGCGGCGCGGATGGTGAGGTCCGCGCCCTCTCCGGTCAGCACCACCGCGCGCCCGGCGGCGCCGGCGGCCTGCCGGGCGCTCTCCGCCACCAGCGCGGCCTCGGTGGTCGGGCTGCCGAGCGCCCGGCTGACCG
>CAXTTB010000295.1:0-5085 GCA_964246905.1 uncultured Acetobacteraceae bacterium
CGCGGAACTCCAGCTCGCCCTTCAGCAGCAACGCGCCGCGCGCCGGGTCGCCCGCCCGCGGGATCTCGAACGCTTCCAGGCGGGCGACGGACTGGCGCGCGGCCAGGACGAGCGCCCGGCGGTTCGCGGCGGTGTTCCGCACCACCGGGCCGGCGTCGCCGTCGATCTTGCCCGGCGGCGGCGCGGTCGCCAGGGCATGGACCGCGTCCCTCGGAACCGCCGCGGCCTCCACGCCGTCGTTCAGCCCGGCGGCGTCCGCCGTCACGGCGGCTTCGGGCCAGGTTCCCGCCAAAGGCAGCGGCCAGCACAGGCCATCATCGGGCGCGGGGCGGCGGAAGCCGACGAACAGGCCCTGCACGTCACCAGGCCCGAGCGCCGCGACGTAATACTCGGTCATCGTGTCCCCCGCCGGCACAGCAAGGGAAGCCTATGCCGTCCGGGGGCCGCGACGCCAGCCTCACGTCTTAATTATGAGGCCAGATCATAGATAAGGCTGGGGTCTCACGTCGTGGCGGGCACGCGGGGTGCTGTGGCGCTGTCGTCGGTCGTCATGAACGAGCCGCCGCCCGTGCGCAGGCTCGGGCCGCCAGCGGCCGCCGCACGGGCCGGCGCTTCGCCACGGGACACGTCCAGCAGCGGGAACAGCAGTTCCGCCACCCGGTAGGCCTCCTCCAGATGCGGGTAGCCGGAGGCGATCACCGTGTCGATGCCGAGCGCCTGGTACTCGCGGATGCGCGCGGCGACGGTCGCCGGGTCGCCGACCAGCGCGGTGCCGGCGCCGCCGCGCACCAGGCCCACGCCGGCCCACAGGTTGGGCGCAACCTCCAGCCGCTCGCGCGAGCCGCCGTGCAGCGCGGACATGCGGCGCTGGCCCTCGCTGTCGCTTTCGGTGGCGAGCTTGCGCTGCGCGGTGGCGATGGTCTCGTCGGACAGGTGGCTGATGAGGCGCCGGGCCGCGTCCCAGGCCTCGCCCTCCGTCTCGCGGACGATCAAATGCAGGCGGATGCCGTAGCGCAGCGTGCGCCCATGCGCCGCCGCGCGTTGGCGGACGTCGGCGATCTTCTCCCCGACGGCCGCCGGCGGCTCGCCCCAGGTCAAATAGGTGTCGGCCTGCGCCGCCGCCAGCGCGTGCCCGGCCGGCGAGGACCCGCCGAAATAGACCGGCGGATGCGGCGCCTGCACCGGCGGAAACAGGATCTTCCCGCCATGCGAGGACAAGTACTTGCCGGAGAACTCCACCTTCTCCCCGGCCATCATCGCGCGCCAGATGTGCAGGAACTCGGCCGCGTGGTCGTACCGCTCGTCGTGGCCGAGGGTCAGCCCGTCGCCGGCGAGGTCGGCCGGGTTGCCGCCGCAGACGAGGTTCACCATGACCCGCCCGCCGCTGAGGCGGTCCAGCGCCGAGTACTGCCGCGCCGCCTCGCCCGGCAGCGTCAGGCCGGGGCGCAGCGCCACCAGGAAGCGCAGCCGCTCGGTGAACGGGATCAGGGATGTCGCCGTCACCAGCGCGTCCTCGCAGCCCGCGCCGGTCGGCAGCAGCACGCCGTGGTAGCCGAGCTGGTCCGTCACCTGCGCGATCTGCCGCAGATAGCGGTTGTCCACCGGGCGGGCGCCCGCCGCCGAGCCGAGGTAACGCCCGTCCCCGCCAGTCGGCAGGAACCACATCATGTCGAGCGGGCGCGAGGGGGAGAGCGCGTTCATGGCCGTGCCTCCGCACGCGGGCGTTCCGGGCGCCACACCGCGGCGCGCACATCGACGCGGGACGGGATGATGCGGAGCGCGGCAAAGGTGTCGGCGACGGACTGCTGACGGGCAATGATCGCGTCGTCTATCGGCTGCACGGCATAGACGCCGCGTGCGGCGGACACGCGCTGGGCCGGCAGCGGCACGCCGGTGATGCCGGACAGCGTCTGCGCCAGCTCCTCCGGGTTGGCGCGCGCCCAGTCGGCCGTCGCGTTGATCGCGTCGAGCAGGGCCAGCACGGTGCCGGGCTCCCGCTCGGTGAAGCGCCGGCTGGCGAGGAAGAAGGAGTTGCTGGGGGCCACGCCCTCCGCCGACATCAGCACGCGCGTCGTCGGCTCCTGCTCGGCGATGGCGTAGAACGGGTCCCACACGACCCAAGCGTCCAGCGCCCCGGTGCGGAACGCGGCGCCGGCGTCGGGCGGCTGCAGGTTGACCGCCTGGATGTCGGACGGCTTCAGCCCGGCGCTCGCCAGCACCTGCACCGCCGCGTAGTGCGCGCTCGACCCCTTGGTGAAGGCGACGCGCTTGCCGCGCAGGTCGGCGGCGGTGCGGACCGGGCTGGAGGCTGGGACCAGCACCGCCTGGTTCACGCCGGAGGCGGGCTGGCCGCCGACATACAGCAGCTCGGCGCCGGCCGCCTGCGCGAAGATCGGCGGCGTGTCCCCGGTCGCGCCGAAATCGACGGCGCCGGCGTTCAGCGCCTCCAGCAGCGGCGGGCCGGAGTTGAACTCGACCCACTCCGCCGCCAGCCCCTGGGTTTCCAGCCGGCGCTGCTGGCGCATGATCGCCAGCGAGCCGTTCTTCTGGTAGCCGATCCGCACCCGCCCGGCGGCGCGGGCCACACCGGGGATAGACAGAACAAGGGCGGCGGCGCCGAGGCCGCGCCGGGTCAGGGCGATGGTCATGCCAAGCCTCCGTTGAGATGATGGGCGGTCACGCCGCGTGCTCCCGCACGCCGAGGCGGTCGAGCAGGCGGTCGCGCATCGCGGCGAAAGAGGCGGTGTCGCGCCGGCGCGGCCGGGCCGCGTCGTTCGGCAGATCGAGCACGATCCGCCCGCCGGCCAGCACCAGCACGCGGGCGGCCAACGCCACCGCCTCGTCCACGGCGTGCGTGACCAAGAGCGTCGCCGGGCGGTGCCGCGCCCACAGGTCCAGCACCAGCGCGTGCATCCGCAGCCGGGTCAGCGCGTCCAGCGCCGCGAACGGCTCGTCCAGCAGCAGCAGGCCCGGCTCGCGCACCAGGGCGCGGGCCAGCGCCACCCGCTGCGCCTCGCCGCCGGACAGGGTGGCCGGCCAGGCGTCCAGGCGGTGCTCCAGCCCGACCTCGGCAAGTGCTGCCTCCGCACGGGTGCGGGCGTCGCCGCGCGTCCCGTCCGGCAGGCCGAGCGCCACGTTGCGCCACACGCTCTTCCACGGCAGCAGCAGCGGCTGCTGGAACGCGACCGCCACGGGCCGCGGCAGGGCGACGACCGCGTCCTCCGGCACCGGGTCCAGCCCGGCCAGCGTGCGCAGCAGCGTCGTCTTGCCCGAGCCGCTGGCGCCGAGCAGCGCCACGAACTCGCCAGGCTGGATGTCGAGGTCGAGCGCGTCCAGCACCGGACGGGCGTCCGCCGCGCCGAAGCGGCGGGTCAGGCCGCGGATGCGGGCGCTGCCGCCGGGCGCCTCCATGCCCAGGTTGGCGTCCATGGCGTCAGCTCCTCACCAAAACGGGCCGCCAGGCGAGCAGCCGGCGTTCCAAGGCACGGACCAGGCTGTCCGCCAGCAGGCCCAGCAGCGCATACAGCACGAGGCCGACCATGATGACGTCCGTGCGCAGGAAGTCGCGGGCATCGTTGATGAGGTAGCCGATGCCGGCCGTGGCGTTGACCTGCTCCGCCACCACGAGCGACAGCCAGGCGACGCCCAGGCTGTAGCGCAGGCCGACCAGCGCGGAGGGCAGCGCGCCGGGCAGCACGACGTGGCGCAGCAGCCCGGCGCGGTCCAGGCCGAACACCCGGCCCATCTCGACCAAGCGCGGCTCCACGCCGCGGATGCCGGCGAACAGGTTCAGGTAGATCGGGAAGGCGGTGCCGAGCGCGACCAACGCGATCTTAGGCGTTTCGCCGATGCCGAACCACAGGATGAACAGCGGCACCAGCGCCAGGAACGGCAGGGTGCGGAGCATCTGCACCGGCGCGTCCACGATGTCCTCGCCGAGCCGCGACAGCCCGGCCGCCAGCGCCAGCCCGGCGCCCACCGTCAACCCAATGGCCAGCCCGGCCAGGACCCGCGCCAGCGACACCGCCAAATGCCACGGCAGCTCGCCGGACGCGAGCAGGCCCCAGCCGGTCAGCACGATCTGCACGGGGGACGCCAGGGTGCGCGGCGACAGCAGGCCGAGCGACGAGGCCGCCTGCCAGGCCAGCACGATCACCAGGGGCGAAAGGAAGCGGCGGAACGGCAGCCGCCCCGCGAAGGGCAGGGTGGGACGCGGCACGGCGCGGGCTGCTGTGACGGTGCCGGGCAACGAGGCCGCGGTCATGCGCGGGGCCGCATGGCGACGCCGCGAGGCGATGAAGGATGGTGCATGGCCGAGGCGGTCTCCTGTCCGGCATGTCAAGGACACGGCCTCAAACATGGCTTCCTGGCCCCTCAACTCTCAAGAGAAGCATTCAGCAAAGATTCCCGCTTCGGCAGAAGCCGCGTTTGTCCGCGCCGAGGAATACGGAAGCTTTTTCTCACCCTGCCGCGGCGGGTCAGGCCGTGGACCGGCAGGACGGCACCGACGCCGTGATCCTTGATACGGCTGGGAGCCGCCCGCACCGCCGCTTGCGTGGGACAGGTCCGCACGCAGCAAGCCGATGAGCGCCCGCAGCGCCGCCGACTGGCGCCGCCGGTCGGGGTAGCAGAGGTAGAGAGGCTCCATGGGCAACGACCACCCGGGAAGCACCTTGACGAGCGCGCCCGTGTCCAGCAGGCGCGACAGGCTGGCGGACGCAGCCAGGCCGATGCCGAGGCCGCGGATCATCAGCTCAAGCTGCGACGCCAGGTCGCCGACGACCGTGCGCGTGGGCGGGGAGATCTGCACCGCCTCCCCGTCGCGCCGCACGGCCCAACGACGGACCAGCCCGGTGGTCCTGCTCCGGCACATCACCGCCGCGTGGCCGAGCAGGTCCGCGGGATGCTCCGGAGGAGGGCGGCCCGAAAGATAGCCCGGAGCGGCCGCGAGCAGCGCCTCGCTCCCGGGCGTCAGCCTCACGGCAACCACGTCGCCGTGGCGCAGCCCGGCGTCGAACCCCTGCCCCGCCACGTCCACGAGCCGCCCCTCGATGTCGCTCTCGACCTCGATGGCCGGGTGGGCTG
>CAXTTB010000296.1:0-5049 GCA_964246905.1 uncultured Acetobacteraceae bacterium
GAGCACACCAACCCCCCCCCCCCCGTCGCCGCCCTGCCGCCGCCGCGCCCGCCGCCGAACGACGGGGGGCGGGGCGCGCTGCCGCCGCCGCCGAACGACGGCGTCCGGCTGGAGCCGCCCGGGCGGGAGTAGCCGCCGCTCGCCCGCGCGAAGCCGTCCGCCGGCCACGCCAGGCACGCCGCCGCCGCGATCACAGCGAGCCAAAGCCGCAGCCTCCGGGTCCGCACGGCACCTGTCCTCCCGCGGGGTTGCCGCGATAGGCTGGTTATAACAGAACAGCCCCAACCCGTCGCAAGAAATGGCGGCGGGACAGCGGAGGACCATCGCCATGTGGCAGCCCAGCAGCCTCTATCCCGACCCGGCGGTGCAGGTCCTGCACCCGAGCTTCGCCAAGTACCGCCTGTCGCTCGCCGCGGTCGAGCGCCTGGCCACCGGGCTGCGCTGGGCCGAGGGGCCGGTCTGGTTCGGCGACGCCCGGCATCTGCTGGTCAGCGACATCCCGAACAACCGCATCCTGAAATGGGAGGAGGAGACCGGCGCAATCAGCGTGTTCCGCCGCCCCTCCGACTTCGCCAACGGCAACACAAGGGACCGCCAGGGCCGCCTGATCACCTGCGAGCACGGCGCGCGCCGGGTGACGCGGACCGAGCATGACGGTAGCATCACCGTGCTGATGGACCGATACGAGGGCAAGCGGCTCAACTCGCCCAACGATGTCGTCGTGAAGTCGGACGGCTCGGTCTGGTTCACCGACCCGCCGTTCGGGCTGCTCAGCGACTACGAAGGCGGGCGGGCGGAGCCGGAGCTGCCGCAGAGCATCTATCGCCTCGATCCCGCGACCGGGCAGGCGACGGTGCTGGACGACACGGTGGCCGGACCCAACGGCCTCGCCTTCTCGCCGGACGAGCGGGTGCTGTACGTGGTGGAAAGCCGGGCCAGCCCGCGCAACATCCTGGCCTATGACGTGACCGGGGACGTTTCCGGGGACGGGACGCGGATCACGGGACGGCGGGTGCTGATCGACGCCGGGCCGGGCACGCCGGACGGCTTCCGCCTGGACGAGGACGGCAACCTGTGGTGCGGCTGGGGCATGGGCACGCCGGAACTGGACGGCGTGATGGTGTTCTCCCCCGAAGGACAGCCGATTGGCCGCATCCAGCTTCCGGAACGCTGCGCCAACCTGTGCTTCGGCGGCCCCAAGCGGAACCGCCTGTTCATGGCGGCGAGCCAGTCGGTCTATGCGCTGTACGTCAACGCGCGGGGGGCGCGGTGAAGCGGAACACCGTCGTGGAGGTGAACGCCTCCCCGGGGCGCAGCACGGTGCTGGGAAAGGCGGGCTGGTTCGGGCTGTCGGGGAAGTGCTGGGTCTCGAGGCACACGGCGTCGCCCTGGCGGTAGCTGCGCCCGCCCGGCCCGGCCAGCGTGCCGGTCAACTGGTTGCCGGTATAGACCTGCACGCCGGGCTGCGTGGTCAGCACGTCGAGCATCCGGCCGCTGCCCGGCTCGTGCAGGCGCACCGCCTGGCGCAGCCCGGCGCCGGGGCGCAGCACCCAGCAATGGTCGTAGCCCTGGCCGTAGAGGATCTGCGGGTCCGCGTCCCGAATGCGCTGGCCAATCGGCGTGGGCGTGCGGAAGTCGAACGGCGTGCCGGCGACGGGGCGGACCTCGCCCGTGGGGATCGCGCTGTCGGTGACGGGCAGGAAGGCGTCGGCCTCCACTTGCAGCAAGTGGCCGAGCACGTCGCCACTGCCCTCGCCCGCCAGGTTGAAGTAGCTGTGGTTGGTGAGGTTGAGCACGGTCGGCTTGTCGGTTTCGGCCCGGTAGTCGAGGCGCAAATCGGAGCCGTCCACCGTGTAGGTGACGCGGACATGTAAAGCGCCGGGGTAGCCCTCCTCGCCGTCCGGGCTGAGCAGGCCGAGCGTCACGTGGCGCTCGCCGCTGTCCTCGATGCTCCACACCCGCTTGCCGAAGCCGTGGGGGCCGCCGTGCAGCGCGTTCGGCCCGTCGTTGCAGGCCAGGCGATGCTCGGTCCCGTCCAGCGTGAACCGCCCGCCTGCGATGCGGTTGGCGAACCGGCCCGGCAGCGCCCCGAAATGCGGGCTGCGGTGCTGGTAGCCGTCCAGGCTGTCGAGGCCGAGCACCACGTTCGCCGGGCGCCCGGCCCGGTCCGGCACGTCGATGCGCTCGACCACGCCGCCGAAGGTCAGGATGCTGGTTTGCAGCACTGGGCCGCCCAGGGCGATGCGGTGGACCTCGGTCCCAGTGTCGGTGCGGCCATACGGGGTGATCGTCATGCTGGCCGCAACGGCTGAACCGCCTTGCCGTTCCAGCGCGCCGCCATATGGCCGAACCCGGGCGATGCCGCTAAACCCGCCGCATGTCAGCCGCCGCCGAGACCGCTCCCGAAGACCGCCGCGCCCGGGCCAACGTGCTGCGGCTCGCGGCGGCGCAGGCGCTGGCGGGGGCCAACGCCACCGTGGTTTACGCGACCGGCGCCATCATCGGCAGCACCCTGTCCCCCGACCCGGCGCTCACCACCGTGCCGATCAGCGTGTTCGTCGTCGGGCAGGCGGCCGGCACCCTGCCGGTGGGCTGGCTGTCCCGCCGCTTTGGCCGCCGGGCGGCGTTCATGGCGGGCGGCGGCTGCGGTGCGCTGGCCGGGCTGCTGGCGGCGTCGGCGCTGCTGCGGCAGTCGTTCCCGCTGTATTGCCTGGCGACGCTGTTCGCCGGGCTGTACGCCTCCGCGGTGCAGTCCTTCCGCTTCGCCGCGGCGGACGGCGCCAGCACGGCGTTCCGGCCCAAGGCGCTGTCCTGGGTGATGGCGGGCGGCGTGTTCGCCGGCGTGCTGGGGCCGCAGCTCGTCACCTGGACCATGGACCTGTGGCCCCCCAACCTGTTCGTCGTGAGCTACCTGGCGCAGGCCGGCGTGGCGTTGCTGGCCATGGCCGTGCTGTCCGGCGTGGACCTGCCGCGCCCGGCGCCCTCCGAGCTTGCGCGCGGGCGCCCGCTTGGGACCATCATCCGCCAGCCGCGCTTCGTCGTCGCCGTGGTCTGCGGCGTGGTCAGCTACACGTTGATGAACCTGGTGATGACCTCGGCGCCGCTCGCGATGCGGCTGTGCGGGCTGCCGCTGTCCGCGTCCAACTGGGCGCTGCAATGGCACGTCGTCGCCATGTACTTGCCGAGCTTCTTCACCGGCAGCCTGATCGCGCGGTTCGGCGCGCGGCGGGTGGTAGCGTCCGGGCTGCTGCTGACCGGCATGGCGGCGATGACGGGGCTGTCGGGCCTATCGGCCACGCATTTCTCGGCCGGGCTGGTCCTGCTGGGGCTGGGCTGGAACTTCGGCTTCGTCGGCGCCTCCGCCATGGTGCTGGAGGCGCACCGTCCGGAGGAGCGCAACAAGGTGCAGTCCTTCAACGATTTCCTGGTGTTCGGCACCATGGCGTTCGGCTCGTTCTCGTCCGGCCATCTGCTGGTGACGCTCGGCTGGGCGGCGGTCAACTGGGTGGTGTTCCCGCCGGTGGCGCTGGCCTTGGCGGTGCTCACGGCGTCCGGGCTGCTGCGGCGGCGGGTGCCGGCGGGATGATGGTGCGGACGGCGGGACTCGAACCCGCACTCCCTTCCGGGACTCAGATTTTCATGCCACTTCGGCTTTCGCCGCCGCGGCCCCCGCGAAATGGCACAGCCATTTGCGCGAGGCCGCGTTCGTGGTCTGGACTATCCCTTCGCCCTGGCCTGCGGGCTGTAGGGACCCGCGGGCTGTAGGCGCCCCCCGTCTAGTCTCTACACCTTCCCCGGCCCGCCCCCTGCGGCGACCGGGGCGTGGCTCGGGATGGGCATGGGCCGCGGCGGGCCCTTAGCGTGAACCGAGTTTGGGGGGTTCTACGCAGCGGGTTTCCCCGCGGGCACTCCAATCAAAAGTCTGCAGCGTCTACCATTCCGCCACGCCCACACAGGGCGCGAGCTTAGCACAACCCACCCGTACGCCGCCAAGGGGGCTGCTACCCGGGCGCGCCGCCCGCGATCCGGCAGGCGATGTCCTGCGCGCGGCGGATCAGCGTCTCGCTCGCCTCCGGCGTGCGGAACGCGCTGTGTGCGGAGAGCGTCACGTTGTCCAGCGTCGTCAGCACATGGCCCGGCGGCAGCGGCTCCTGGTCGAACACGTCGAGCGCCGCGTGGGCCATCGGGCCGGAGCGCAGCGCCGCCACCAGCGCCGTCTCCTCCACCAGCGCGCCGCGGGCGGTGTTGACCAGGATGGCGCCGGGGCGCATCGCGGCCAGGCGGGCGGCGTCCAGGAAACCCCGCGTCTCGTCCGTCAGCAGCAGGTGCAGCGACACGACATGGCTTTCGGCCAGCAGCCGGTCGAGCGGCAAGAACTCCACCCCCTCGGCCGTGCGCGGCGTGCGGTTCCAGGCGGTCACGCGCATCCCGCCGCCGCGGGCGATGCGCGCGACCTCGGCGGCGATCCCGCCGTAGCCGATCAGGCCGATGGTCTTGCCGGTCAACTGCATCGCCTCCGTCCGCACCCAGTGGCCGGCCCTCATGCCGCCGTCCATCCGCGCGAGGCCGCGGGCCGCCGCCCACATGAGCGCGATGGTGTGCTCGGCCACCGCGGTGTCGCCGTAGCCCTTGATGGTGTGGACGGTGATGCCGAGCGCCGCCAGCGCCTCCGGGTCCATGTAGCTGCGGGCGCCGGTGCCGAGGAAGACGACGTGGCGCAGCCCCGTGCAGGCCCGCATGGCCTCCGTCGGCAGGGCCGTGTGGTCGTCGAGCATGAAGTCGTAGCCGGCGAGCATCCCGGGAAGGTCGCCCGGCGCCACCTGTGCCTGTATGGTGACGTCGATCGCCGGGTCGCCCTCCCGGCGCGTGGCGCGGAACACCTCCGCGAGGCCCTCGGTCGCGTCCAGGAACAGTCCCTTCATGCCGGCCTCCCATGCTGCCCCTGATCCTGCGATGCGCGGCCCGGCCCGGCAAGGCTTGGCGGACCGGCGTCAGGGTTGCCGCATCTGGAAGAAGGCCAAGGGCTTTGCCCCTGGACCCCACTGGGGC
>CAXTTB010000297.1:0-5048 GCA_964246905.1 uncultured Acetobacteraceae bacterium
GCGGCCGCGGCAGCGGATTGGGCGGCGTTCCACAGCGGCGCCCCGCGGGCGGCAGGCATCGGGGAGGCCGCGTTCGCCTGTGCGCTCACGATGCCGGTGCTGTCGGACCTGCATCCCGGCACCGACCTGGCGCCGGAGGGGTCGGCCACGCTGGTCCTGCAGGTGCCGGCCTTGGGGCAGGGGACGCCCTTCCGCCTGTCCGGCCCTGGCCTGCGCGCGCCGGCGATGCTGCGCCTGGAGGGCCTACCCGGCGATTTCCTGGCGCAATGGGCGGCCAACCACGCCCTGTATCCCTGCGGCGTGGACCTGGTGCTGTGCGCGGGCGCGCGCCTCTGCGCCCTGCCGCGCAGCGTGCGGGTCGAGGAGGGCTGAGCGGTGGCCTATGTCGCGGTCAAAGGCGGCGAGCGCGCCATCGACGCCGCCCATGCCTGGCTCGCGGAGGACCGGCGGGGCGACCCGGCGGTCCCGGAACTCGCCACCGTGCAGATCGCCGAGCAGTTGGGCCGGGCCGTGGACCGGGTGATGGCGGAGGGCGCGTGCTACG
Organism: uncultured Acetobacteraceae bacterium; assembly: GCA_964246905.1. Classification (GTDB taxonomy): domain Bacteria; phylum Pseudomonadota; class Alphaproteobacteria; order Acetobacterales; family Acetobacteraceae; genus CAHJXG01. Next base: position 545 of record CAXTTB010000297.1, read on the forward strand.
ACCCGGGCCTCGCGGCGCTCGCGGTCAAGCAGGCGCAGGGCGACCTGACCGAGGCGGCGTTCCTGCTGCGCGCCTACCGCACCACCCTGCCGCGCTTCGCCGACACGCGCCCGGTCGAGACCGGGGCCATGGCGGTGCGCCGCCGGGTGTCTGCGGTGTTCAAGGACATGCCGGGCGGCCAGGTGCTCGGCCCGACCTACGACTACACGCACCGGCTGCTCGACTTCGCCCTGGCCGAACCCGGCGGCGCCGTGGCGGAGGCCGGGTCGGCGCCGCCGGGCGGGCCGATGCCGGGCGTGATGGACCTGCTGGGTCAGGAGGGCCTGATCGAGCCGGAAACGGGGTCCGATGGCCGCCACATGAACGCTCCTGGCGACCTGACACGCGAGCCGCTTGCCTTTCCCGCGGCGCGCGACGTGCGCCTGCAGAGCCTGGCGCGCGGCGACGAGGGCTTCCTGTTGGCGCTCGGCTATTCCAGCCAGCGCGGCTACGGCGGCGCGCACCCGTTCGTGGGCGAGCTGCGCGTGGGGGAGGTCGCAATTGAGGTCGAGGTGCCGGAGCTGGGCTTCGCGCTCGACATCGGCGACATCACCGTGACCGAGTGCCAGATGGTCAACCAGTTCCACGGCAGCAAGCAGGTCCCGCCGCAGTTCACCCGCGGCTACGGCCTGTGCTTCGGCCACAGCGAGCGCAAGGCGATGGGCATGGCGCTGGTGGACCGTGCGATGCGGGCGGCGGAGCTGGGGGAGGACGTGACAGCGCCGGCGCAGAGCGTCGAGTTCGTGCTGTCCCACTGCGACAACATCGAGGCGACGGGCTTCGTCGAGCACCTGAAGCTGCCGCACTACGTCGATTTCCAGAGCGAGCTGGAGACAATCCGGCGGCTCCGGGCCGATGCGGAGATCGCAGAATGAACGGCTACAACTTCGCCTACCTGGACGAGCAGACCAAGCGCATGATCCGCCGCGCCTTGCTCAAGGCGGTCGCCGTGCCCGGCCACCAGGTGCCGTTCGGCTCGCGCGAGATGCCCTTGCCCTACGGATGGGGCACCGGCGGCATCCAGGTCACGGCGAGCATCCTGGGCCGCGCGGACGTGCTCAAGGTCATCGACCAGGGCGCCGACGACACCACCAACGCCGTGTCCATCCGCCGCTTCTTCGCCCGCACCGCCGGCGTCGCCACCACCACGCGCACCGCCGAGGCCAGCGTGATCCAGACCCGGCACCGCATCCCGGAGACGCCGCTCCGCGAGGACCAGATCCTGGTCTATCAGGTGCCGCAGCCCGAGCCGCTGTCCAACCTGGAACCCTCCCGCGCCGAGACCCGGCGGATGCACGCGCTCGCGGAGTACGGGCTGATGCACGTGAAGCTGTATGAGGACATCGCCCGCATCGGCGCCGTCACCATCAGCTACGACTACCCCGTCATGGTGAACGGGCGTCACCTGATGTCGCCCTCGCCGATCCCGGCCTTCGACACGCCGAAGATGGACGGCATGGCGGCGCTGCAACTGTTCGGCGCCGGGCGGGAGAAGCGGATCTATGCCATCCCGCCGTACACCTCCGTCAAGCCGCTGGACTTCGAGGACCACCCGTTCCGCCTGACCCGCGCGCCGCACGCCTGCAAGCTCTGCGGCGCGGCCGGCAGCTACCTCGATGAGGTCGTGACCGACGACCGCGGCGGGCGCATGTTCGTGTGCTCCGACACCGACTTCTGCGCGGCCCGCCAGTCCGGCGAGGCGGCATGAGTCCGGACGCGCTGCTTTCGGCACGGGGCCTGCGGCTGTCCTTTGGCCGCATCGCCGCACTGGACGGGGTGGACGCCGAGGTGTTCCCCGGCGAGGTGCTCGCTGTGGTGGGGGAGAGCGGGTCGGGCAAGACGACGCTGCTGCACGCCCTGTCGGGCGCCATGCGTCCGGAGGCCGGGGCGGTGTCGTACCGCGGCCCGGACGGCGAAGTGCACGACGTGCACCGGATGCCCGCCCCGGCGCTCCGCGCGCTGCACCGCTCGGACTGGGGCACGGTGCACCAGGACCCGCGGCAGTCGCTCCGCATGGCCGTGTCCGCCGGCGGCAACGTGGGCGAGCGGCTGATGGCGCAGGGCGCGCGGCATTACGGCGGCATCCGCGCGGCGGCCATCGACTGGCTGCGGCAGGTGGAGATCGCGGCCGACCGGGTGGACGACCTGCCGCGCACCTTCTCCGGCGGCATGTTGCAGCGCCTGCAGATCGCCCGCACGCTGGTGACGCAGCCGCGGCTGGTGTTCATGGACGAGCCGACCGGCGGGCTGGACGTGTCGGTGCAGGCCCGGCTGCTGGACCTGATCCGCGGCCTGGTGGCCCGGCTGGGCGTGGCGGTGGTGCTGGTCACGCACGACATCGCGGTGGCGCGGCTGCTCGCCGGGCGGATCGTGGTGATGCGGGCCGGTCGGGTCGTGGAGACCGGGCTGACGGACCAGGTGCTGGACGACCCGCAGCACCCCTATACGCAGTTGCTGGTCAGCTCGGTGCTGCACGCATGAACGCCGGGGAGACGTTGCTGCGGACGGAGGGGGTGGGCAAGTCCTTCACCCTGCATCTGCAGGGCGGCGTCCGCATCCCCGTGCTGGACGGGGTGGCGCTGGCGCTGCGGGCGGGGGAGTGCGTGGTGCTGTCGGGGCCGTCGGGCGCTGGGAAATCCACCCTGCTGCGGACGCTCTATGGCAACTACCGGGCGGAGGCCGGCCGCATCATGCTCCGCCACCGCGGCGCCTGGCTGGACCTGGCGGCGGCGGGGCCGCGGACGGTGCTGGAGGTGCGGCGGGACACGCTGGGCTATGTCAGCCAGTTCCTGCGCGTGGTGCCCCGCGTCCCCGCCCTGCACATCGTGGCGGAGGCGCTGACGGCGCGCGGCGTCGGCGTGGAGCAGGCGCGGGCGGACGCGCGGGCGATGCTGCTGCGATTGCACGTGCCGGAGCGCCTGCACGCCCTGCCGCCCGCGACGTTCTCCGGCGGCGAGCAGCAGCGGGTCAACCTGGCCCGCGGCTTCCTGGGCCGCCACCCGGTCCTGCTGCTGGACGAGCCGACGGCCTCGCTCGACGCCGCCAACCGCGCGGTCGTGGTCGGGCTGGTGCAGGCAGCGAAGGCTGCGGGCGTCGCGGTGCTGGGCATCGTGCACGACGCCGAGACGCGCGACGCCATCGCCGACCGGCTGTTTCCGGTGGCGCCATACGCTTAGAACCTACCCCGGTAGGCTGCGGGTCGGCCCTGCAGTGCTTTTCCGCCCCGGGTGCGTCAGGCCCTTGCCCCGATGAACCACATCGGGGCTGCGGCCCTTCCTGCCCGGGACGCAAAATCCCTCGCAGGACCTCAGCCGCTGCCCACCGGGATAGGTTCTTAATCCCCAAGCAGGCTGAACGCCGCCGCCAGGCTCCGCCGCATCCGGTTGAACGACATCGCAAGCGAGCCGATCTCGTCGTGCGACTTCACGTCGAACTCCGGGATGTCCATGTTCCCGAGGCTGACCTCGTTCGCCGTGCGCGAGATCCTGCGGACCGGGCCGATGATGAACCAGTGCAGCAGCAGGTTCAGCACGAGCAATGTGGCGACGAACACCACGGTGAGCGCCGCCATGATGCTCAGCAGGCTCGACCGCGCGCGGGACAGGGCGACCTGCTCCGGGACCGAGACGATCTGCGCGCCGACGACGCTGCCGGGCCGCCAGCCGAAGCCGTTGGCGCTGCCGTACACGTCGATCATCGAGGCCGGCGCCGCCTGCGGGGTGGAGTGGCAGGACAGGCAACTGTCCTCCGTCATCCGCACCGGCTGCGAGAACGACATCACCGCCCCGGCCTCCGTGGTCCGCTCGGTCGTCAGCGTGGCCAGCTCGGGGTGCGTCTGGAACGTCTCGATGATCGTCTTCTCCCAGTCCGTCGGGCGGTCGGACGGGTTGGTCGGGTTGTCCGCAGGCTGGCGCAGCGTGTAGTCGGGCTGTGCGCGGGCGAGCAGGTCGAAGCTGCGCTGGGCGGCGAAGAACGGGATCGCCTGCGGCAGGAACTGCACCTTGCCGGCCCGGGCCAGCAGCGGCGTGACCTCCGTGTCGGTGTAGTGCAGGATGGCGTTCGCGCTGGCCATCATCACGGCGGCTTCCGAGAACACCGCCTTGCGGGCGATGGCGCGGCTGAGCGTGTTGACGAACACCCCGGCGAGCGCCAGCCCCACGGCGAAGGCGCCGACCATCACCAGGTTGAACTTAACTTTCAGGGTCATCGGCCTTCTCCTTCATCGCCGCGGCTTCATCGGTTCAGCAGATGCACAAGCTCGGTCTGCGACAGCACCCCGGTCTCGGGGTTGCCCAGGGAGCGTTGGAACGCCCGGATCGCCGCCACCGTCGGCCCGCCCAGGCGCCCGTCGATGGGGCCGGCATAGCCGGTGCGGGCGAGGGCGGCCTGCAGCCGCTTGATACGGCCAGCGCCGGGCGCCTCGGTGTTGCGGGCGCGCGCTGGCGGCTGCGGGGGCGCGTTCGGC
>CAXTTB010000298.1:0-5041 GCA_964246905.1 uncultured Acetobacteraceae bacterium
GCCCCGAACGGGCTGCACAGGTACAGCGCCATGTTCGCGATGTCCTGCTGCCCCACGAAGCACCGCAGCGCCACCGTCTGCAGCGCCAGCTCCGTCTGCTCGTTGTCCCCCACCCCCCGCGCCGCCGCGCCGGGCGGACCTGCCGCGCGACTTGTGGGACCGGCGGGATCTGGCGATGCTGCAGGGCTGCTGGCACCTCAACACGGCCTTGCAGGTCCTCGACAGCCGGGGCCAGACTTCGCCGGTGCGGAACTGGCGCATGTGCTTCGACGGGGCCGGGCACGGCAACCAGGACGCCGCGCTGCAGGACGGGCGCCGGTGCAGCGGCCCGCTGGAGGCCGGCTTCGACGGCGGCCCTCTCCTCCGGGTGACGCAGACGGAGGCGTGCCGCGGCCCCGGCCTGTCGATCAACCCGGCCGTGCTGCGCTGCCGCCGGGTCAGCGACGCGGAGGCGCATTGCGACGGCCGCAACCCCGACGGCACCACATTCGACGGCACCTTCAAGCGATGACCCTTCCGGACCGGACACCCCGCCCATGACGCCGCTCATCACCCTCATCCCCAACAGCGGCATCCACTTCTGGGACGTGGACCTGGACGCGGACGCGCTGCCCCGCCAGGCCCGCACGTTCTGGGAGGAGCCGCTGGGCGGCCCGCCGGACGAGCACGGCGCCGTCCGCGCCCGGCTGCATGAGCTGCAGCCCGACCCCGAGACCGGCCAGCCCGTGGACCCGCTGACCCGCGACGCGCCGCCGTCCGAGGAAACCTACCCAATCAGCGCCCGGCAGGCCATCGACATGCACCTCGGACGCTGGGTGCCGCTGCCGTACTTCATGCTGCTGTCCCGCAGCAGCACCGGGCAGGAGGCGCATGAGCGGGGGCCGAGCAACTGGGCGCGCGGACGGCTGGTGCCGCATCCCAACCCGGGGCCGGGCCGCAGCCACCGGCTGACGCTCGCCTTCGACACGGCGCTGCTGCCGCCCGGCGCCGGGCCGTACGTGGCGCCGTCGCCGGACGACAGCGTGCGGCAGCAGGAGTTCACCTTCGTCGCCGACCCCGCCGCCAACGCCTGGTTCCTCAACGAGGCCTGGGTGGGCGACTGGCTGCGGGAGATGTGGGTGGAGATGCTGACCGCGGCGCGGGGCGGGCGGAAGCTGCGGCCGGAGGACCTGGCGCGCGGCTGCGAGCACTACGCGCGCTACCAGGTCATGCTGGGCCTGCTCGCCGCGGCGGACGCGCTGCCGCGGCTGCGGCTGATGGACGTGGTGTCGGAGAACCTGGGCTACCTGCCGGTCGCGGTGGACCTGGTGCTGGACCTCGGCAACGCGCGGACCTGCGGCATCCTGATCGAGGAGCATCCGGGCCAGGGCATGAACCTGTCCGACAGCTACCCGCTGGCGCTGCGCGACCTGTCGCGGGCGGAGTGCGTGCATGGGCGCCCGTTCGACAGCCGGGTCGAGTTCTCCCGCGCGAGCTTCGGGCGCGACGCGGTGAGCCGCCGCTCCGGACGCGCCTCCGCCTTCGCCTGGCCCAGCCCGGTGCGGACCGGGCCGGAGGCGGTGCGGCTCGCGGGCGCCAGGCTGGGCAACGAGGGATCGACCGGGCTGTCCTCCCCCAAGCGGTACCTGTGGGACAGCCGCCCCACGACCCAGGGCTGGCGGTTCAACGGGCGGGCGCAGGACGGGGTGACGACGGACCCGCCGGTGAGCGGGCCGTTCATGGCGCTGGTGGCGGAGGACGGCAGCGTGCTCAGGCAGCGGCGCGGCCAGCCGGCGGTGCGGGCGCGGTTCAGCCGCAGCAGCGTGTTCACCTTCATGCTGGCGGAGATCCTGCTGCAGGCGCTCAGCCAGATCAACGCGCCCGGCACCCGCGCGCAGCGGCGCGACGCCGACAAGCCGCGGCAGTTGCGGAGCCTCTTGCTCACCATGCCGCCCGGGATGCCGGTGGCGGAGCAGCACATCCTGCGCGGGCGGGCGCAGGGCGCGGTGATGCTCGCCTGGGACATGCTGGGCTGGTCCGGCCGGGTCCCGCCGCGCGTGCTGGCGAACCTCGACGAGGCGACGGCGACGCAGATCGTCTGGCTGCACAACGAGGTGACGGAGCGGCTGCAGGGCGACGCCGGCGCCTTGATGGAGCTGGTCGGGCGGGTGCGTCCGGAGGTGGCGCCCGCGCCCAGCCTGCGCGTCGCCAGCATCGACATCGGCGGCGGCACGACGGACCTGATGGTCAGCACCTACGCGATGCAGGGCGGCGACGCGATCCTGCCGCGGCAGGAGTTCCGCGAGAGCTTCAAGATCGCCGGCGACGACGTGCTGGAGCGGATCATCACGGCCGTGGCGCTGCCGGCCTTTTCGGCGGCGCTGCGCGACGCCGGCGTCGCCGACCCGCGCGCCTTGCTGAGCCGGGCGCTGGGCCAGGACCAGGGCGGCCAGTCGGAGCCGGAGCGGCACCGACGGCGGCAGTTCGTGTCCACCGTGCTGGAACCCGTGGGCATCGCCGTCCTCCGCGCCTACGAGGCGGTGGAGGGCCGGGCCGCCGGCCAGGTGCTGCGGCAGACGGTGGGCGATATCCTGGCCGCCGACCTCCACCACTCCGCGCGGGCGGCCGAATACCTGGAGGACGCGGCGGCGGCGTCCGGGGCGCAGGGGTTCCGGGTGGCGGAGGTGGTGATGGCGGTCGGCACGCAACAGGTCGAGCCGGTCGTCGCCGCCGTGCTCGGCCCGGTGCTGGCCGATCTGTGCGAGGTCGTTTGGACCTATGACTGCGACGTGCTGCTGCTGTCGGGCCGCCCGTCGCGGCTGCGGGTGGTGGGCGACATGGTGCTGGCCAAGGCGCCGGTGGCGCCGCACCGCATCGTGGGCATGCACCGCTACCGGGTCGGCGAGAAATACCCGTTCCGCGACGCCGCCAACCGGATCGACGACCCGAAGACGACGGCGGCGGTGGGGGCCGCGCTGTGCGTGCAGGCGGAGGGGCGGCTGCGGAACTTCATGCTCCGCACGGGCCGGCTTTCGATGCGCTCCACGGCCCGTTACATTGGCAGGATGGACAACAACGGCCAGATCCGCGAGGAGAACGTCGTCTTGCGAAACTTGGACCTCGACGGCCCGCCGGCGCAGGACGTGGCGTTCAAGGTCGCGTTCCAGACGGTGACGCAGCTCGGCTTCCGCCAGTTGCCGCTGGCGCGCTGGACCGCGACGCCGCTCTACGTCATGGAGTTCGCCAACCCCGACGACGCGCAGCGCATGGACCTGCCGCTCACCGTCACCGTCGCCCGCCGCGAGATCGACCCGGACGCGCCGGAGGCCGAGATGCAGCGGGAGACCTTCGCCGTCGATGAAATCACGGACGCCTCTGGCGCCATGCAGCGCAACGGCGACGTGCGGCTGCGCCTGCAGACCCTCGACGATGGCGACGGCTACTGGCGCGACACCGGGCGGCTGGTGATCCCGTGAGCGGTGTGGTCGAGCGTGCTGCGGGGGTCGCCGAGGCGGCACGGGACGGCGCGGCGTGGCTGGAGGCGAACCGCGCCCAGCTCAAGCAGGACCCGGCGGCGCTGGCCCGCGACTTCCGCCGCTTCGGGCGGCGCGCGGCGCGGCGGGGCGCCGCGGCGGCGCGGCCCATGTGCGTCGCGGTGTTCGGCGCGTCGCAGGCCGGCAAGAGCTACCTGGTGTCCTCGCTCGCCAGCCGGCCCGGGCAGACGCTGGCGGCGGCGTACGGCGACCGGCGGCTGAACTTCCTGCAGGACCTCAACCCGCAGGGCGGCAAGGAGAGCACCGGGCTGGTGTCCCGCTTCACGGTGCGGGGCGTCGCGGCCCCGGCGCAGGCGCCCGTGCCGGTGCGGCTGATGTCGCAGACGGACATCGTGAAGATCCTGGCCAACGCCTACCTGGAGGACTTCAAGGTGCGCGACCTGTCGCCGCCCAAGCCCGCCGACATCGCCGCCCTGTTCCTCCGGCTGTCGCAGGGGGCGGGCGGCGCCGTGCAGGGCGACCTCACGGCCGATTACCAGGGCGGCCTCGCGGCCGACGACATCGAGGAGCTGCGCGAGTACTTCGACCTGCACTTCGGCGGCCATTCGCTGCTCCGGGAACTCGGCCCCGCCTACTGGGCCTACGCCGCGGAGGTGATCCCCCGCCTGCCTCCGGAGCTGCGGGCGGAGGCCTATGCGCCGCTGTGGAACGGCACGGAGGCCTTCACCCGCGTGGCCCGGCAGTTGACCGTGGCGCTCGCCTCGCTCGGCTTCCCCGAAACGGCGTTCTGCGGCCTCGACGCGCTGCTGCCGCGGGAGACCAGCGTGCTGGACGCGGACATGGTGTTCGGCCTGGGGGAGGGGGGCAGCGGCTCCCTCCGCATGGCATCGGCGTCCGGGGCCTCGGCACTGGTGGACCGCGCCGTCGCGGCGGCGCTCATCGCGGAGATCACGGTGCCGCTTGCCGAGCGCCCCTGGGAGTTCTTCGAGCACACCGACCTGCTGGATTTCCCCGGCGCGCGCACACGGGAGGAGATCACCGATCCCGAGGGCTTCCTCTCGCAGCCGGGGCGCCTCGGCCGGGTGTTCCTGCGCGGCAAGGTCGCCTACCTGTTCCAGCGATACAACGCGGAGCAGGAGATCGCGGCCATGCTGCTCTGCGTCGGCCCGTCGAACCAGGACGTGCAGACGCTGCCCAACATGATCGACGGCTGGATCAACCAGACGGTCGGCCCGACGCCCGCGGCCCGCGCCCGGCAGCGCAACAGCCTGTTCCTCGTGCTGACCAAGTTCGACGGCGAGTTCGAGGACAAGGCCGGGGAGGACGTGGCGGGCGGCCAACGCTGGACGGCGCGGCTGCAGGCGTCGCTGCTGGACTTCTTCGGCAAGGCGCATGGCTGGCCGCGCGAATGGGCGCCGGGGCAGCCGTTCAGCAACACGTTCTGGCTCCGCAGCACCGCCGTCGGCTTCGCGGCGGTGATGTACTACGCGGACGGCGCGGAGGCCGGGGTGGCGCCCCGCGCCGCGGCGGCGGTGGCGCAGCGCCAGGTCGGCGAAGCGGTCGAAGCG
>CAXTTB010000299.1:0-279 GCA_964246905.1 uncultured Acetobacteraceae bacterium
GTGCGGCGGCCGCCTGCCACCATCATCCGCGGCTGCCCGCGACGGCGCGACCGCCGCACCAGGCGGGGCAGTCTGGCCGGCGGCGTCGGCGGGAGCGGTCTTCTGCGCCCATAGCGGGTGGGACAATGCCACGACGGCCAGCAGGCCGCACGCGGCGAGGGAACGGATCAGGCGGTCCATCGGCGTTCTCCTATGCCGGACCTGGCCCCGCCCGCCGCGGGCGGGGCGGGCGGGGCGCCCGGGCGTGGGTGCGGGCCGCGCACCACCCCCCGACCCCCC
>CAXTTB010000299.1:289-5037 GCA_964246905.1 uncultured Acetobacteraceae bacterium
CTCCTGTGCCGGGCCTCGCCCCCGCCCGCCGCGGCCGCAGCGGGCGGGAACCCCGTCAGTGCTTGCGGACCGCGAACACCCACACGACGCCGCCCTGCGGCACCGCGTTGCCGCGGTAGTCCGCGCTGACCTTCGCGAGGCTGTCCTGCATCCGCTGGGCATCGACGCCCCAGCCGCTCTGCACCGCGATGTACTGCACCCCGTCCACCTCGTAGGACACGGGGACGCCGGTCACGCCGCTGTTGGTCTTCTGCTCCCACAGCACCTCGCCCGTCTTCGCGTCGAAGGCGCGGAAGCCGCGGTCGTTGGTGCCGCCCATGAACACCAGGTCGCCGGCGGTGGCGAGCACGGGACCCCAGAGCTGGCTCTTGGCGAAGGAGTGCGTCCAGGCGCGCTTGCCGGTCGTCATGTCCCACGCCTGCAGCTCGCCCACGTGGTCCGCCTTGGGATACAGCGACAGGCCGATGTCCTCCAGCCCCGCGCCCAGATAGAGCTGGCCCGGCACGTAGTCCATCATCTTGCCCGACAGGGAGCCGCACAGGTTCTCGTTCGCCGGGATGTACACCATCTTGGTGCGCGGCGAGTAGGCAGCCGGCGGCCAGTCCTTGCCGCCCCACAAGGACGGGCAGAAGTCCACCAGCTTGTTCAGCCCGGGCTTGCGCGCCTCGTCATAGCTCGGGCGCCCGGTCTTCTTGTCGAGCGCGGTGAACACGTTCTGCCGCACGAACGGCACGCCGGACACGAAGCTGATGCCCTCCTCCCCGCGCTCCAGCGTCCACAGGTAGCCGTTGCGCCCGGGGTGCACCATGCCCTTGATGGTCCGCCCGTCCCGCTGCATGTCGATCAGCATGGGCGGGTCCACCTCGTCCCAGTCCCAGCTATCGTTCCAATGGTACTGGTGCGCCGACTTGATCGCCCCGGTATCGACGTCGAGCGCCAGCACGGAGGAGGTGTGGAGGTTGTCGCCGGGCCGCGCGTTGCCCATCCAGGGCGCGGCGTTGCCGGTGCCCCAGTACGCCGTGCCCTCTTTCGGGTCGTAGGTGCCGGTGATCCAGATGGAGCCGCCGCCGGTCTTCCAGGTGTCGCCGGTCCAGGTGTCGCTGCCGGGTTCGCCGGGCTGCGGGACCGTGTAGGTGCGCCAGGCCTGCTCGCCCGTCTTCGCGTCGTAGGCCGCGACGAAGCCGCGCACGCCGTACTCGCCGCCGGAGCCGCCGACCATGACCTTGCCGTGCGCGACCAGCGGCGCCAGCGTCATGTAGTGCCCGCGGCGGTAGTCCTCGACCTCCTTGGCCCAGATCTCCTTGCCGGTCTTGGCGTCGAGCGCCACCAGGAAGTCGTCCACCGTCGCCACGTACACCCGGTCGCCCAGCAGCGCCACGCCGCGGTTGGTCGGATGGAGCTGCGTCAGGTCCTCCGGCAGGTCGCGCTTGTAGCGCCAGAGCTGCTCGCCGGTCTTGGCGTCGAGCGCGATCACCTGGGCCTGCGGCGTGGTCACGAACATCACGCCGTCGTTGACGATGGGCGGCGACTGGTGCCCTTCCAGCACCCCGGTCGAGAGCGTCCAGACCGGCACCAGGTCGGCGACGTTGCCCGCGTTGATCTTGTCGAGCGGGCTGTAGCCCTGGCCGTCATAGGTGCCGCGGTACATCAGCCAGTTGCGCGGCTCCGGGTTCTGCAGCCGCTGCTCGGTCACGTCGCTGTAGGCCGCCACCTCCGCCCGGACGGCGCCCGGCCATCCCGCCAGCCCGGCCAGCGCCGCGCCGGCCAACAGCAAACCCTTGAGATCTTTCATTGTCGCCTCCCTGGATGTGTTCGCGCCGTCCTGGTCTAAGCCACCTGCCCTCCGACCTTGCCCACGAAGGGCTGGGCGACCTCCAGCCCGCCCTCCGCCGAAAGCCGCAGCGGCAGCGGCGGCAGGCGGCGCAGCGCCGGGCCGTTCACCACCCGCCCGCCGGCGCGCGGGTCGAACTCGGAGCCGTGGCAGGGGCAATGCAGGATGCCGGCCTCCTGGCGCCACTCGCTGACCGGGCATTGCGCGTGGGTGCAGGTAGCGGAGTACGCCAGCACGCCGTCCGCCGCATGGGCCAGCGTCTCGGCATCCAGGGTTTCGGGATCGAGGCGCAGCAGCAGCACCTGGTTCAGCCGCGAGCCGTCGCGCACCGCGCCGCTCGCGGGGTCCTTGGCCCAGGCCAGCAGTTGCGGCGCCGAGAGCGGGATGTCGCCGGGGCGGAGCGGCCCGGCGGCCCCGGCCGTGGCGCGCCCCCCCCCAGCGCCTTGACGCTCACCAGCAGGTCGCCCGGCGACGGGCGGAGATTGCGGGGCGTTGCCGGGGTTTGGGCCTGCGCCCGCGCCGCGCCGCAGCAGCCAGTCAGCGCCAGGCCGGCCGCCAAAGCCTCCCGCCGGGTGCGGACGCCTCCAGGTTGCATGACGGCAAACGCCATCCACCCACCTCCCAAAATGCCACTCTGCCGGTAGCCGTGGGGAGGGAGCCTACACGCGGCTCGCGAAGAAGGAAGTGGAAAGCCTAGCCCTGGGCACGGATGCCGGATTTGTTACCATGGCCACTGAGGCGACGCCCGGCACCCTTGTGGAATGCGCGCCGGCCCGGCACCCGCCGTGGCCGTGAAACCGGCCTACGCCGCTTGAAGGAGGACCGCATGAACACTCCAGCCTTGCACCCGGATGCCGAAAAGCTGCTGGACCTGATCCGGGCCACCGGGCGTCCGCCGTTGGAAACGCTGCCGGTCGCGGAGGCGCGCGAAGCCTACGCGGCCAGCCGCGCCGTCCTGCAGCCGCCGCCGGATGAGGTTGCCGAAGTGCGCGACCTGTCCATCCCCGGCCCAGGCGGCCCGCTGCCCTTGCGGCTGTACCGCGGGGCCGGCACGTCGGACACGGCGGCGCTGCCCGCCCTGCTGTTCCTGCACGGCGGCGGCTGGGTGATCGGCGCCCTCGACAGCCATGACGGGGCGTGCCGCCGCCTGGCCAACCTCGCGGCCTGCCGGGTGGTCGCCGTGGACTACCGGCTGGCGCCCGAGCACCGCTTCCCCGCCGCGGTGGACGACGCGGCGGCGGCCCTCGCCTGGGTGGCGGCGAACGCGGCGTCGCTCGGCATCGACCCGGCCCGCCTCGCCGTGGGAGGCGACAGCGCCGGGGGCAACCTGGCCGCCGTGCTCGCCCTCATGGGGCGGGACGGCACGGCGCCGGCGACAGCGTGCCAGGTGCTGATCTACCCGGCGGTGGACTTCGCCATGGACACCCAGTCCTATGCCCGGTTCACGGAGGGCGTGCCGCTCACCGCGGCGACGATGCGGTGGTTCGCCGACCACTACGCCCCCGACCCCGCGCAACGGCTGGACTGGCGCGCCTCGCCGCTGCGGGCGGAGCGGCTGGCGGGCACGCCGCCGGCCCTGGTGCTGACGGTCGCGCACGACCCGCTGGCCGACGAGGGCCGCGCCTACGCCGCGCGGCTGGAGGCGGAGGGCGTGCGCGTCACGACCCTGCACCTGTCCGACCAGGTCCACGGCATCGTGACCATGGGCCGGGTGATCGCCGCCGCCGACCAGGTGCTGCGCTGCGCCGCGGACGCGCTGCGCGACGCCTGGCGGGTCGCGTGACGGTGCGAGACAGGGCGATCGCATTCGGAGAATGCTTGGGAACAGCAAGGCCGGGGCGCTGCCCGATACGCGCGAAGCTAAGCAGGCTTCGCTGACTTGGGCCACAGATGGCAAGGAGGCCGATGCTGCTGACGCTGGCGGGGTGGACGGCGGGACAGATCGGCCAGGCGTTCACCGCCCGCAACCCGGGCAGACCAGGAGGCCCGCGGTGCTTGTGCTGGACAACGGCCCCATCCTTACCAGCAAAGCCAGCCAGGCGGCGCTTGAGGCACGTGCTGCCTGGCTCACAATGGAATGCTTCCCCGCACGGATGAGCTGGACCGCGCCATCCACCAAGCGGCCACCAACCTGAACCAAGAGCAGAGCCACATGCATCCGTGTCGCAACACCTCCATGGCTGCTTAGGTCCCTGATCTGGCTTGGCGAGGCGTGATTTGCCTCGTCATGTCTTTTTTCTGCATGACGGCGAGCGGTCCTCGCGGGCGTCCCGCACGGTGCGGCGGGCCGAGGGCCTGTTGCGGCTCGCGTTGATGCATGGGCCAGGCCGGCGGTCATTGCGCGGCACGGCCGCCTTGGCGGCTGACGGCGCGGTCGTCGCGTTGAGCGGCAAGGGCGTGATGGGTCGCCCGCGCAAGAGGGGCGGCTGGCCCGGGCACACGCTGAAACGCCGGCTTGAGCAGCCGCGCGGGCTCGCCTGCCCGGTCCGACCCGGCGCAAGGCCGTTCCGCCGATCTCAAGCTGACCCCGGGACGCCAGGGCGGACAGACCCTGGGGCGGGCAGGCGGGCCGGACGCAGATGGCGCCCGGCCGAGCGCCCGGTGCGCCTGGTCGTCCAGCGCCTGCCGCCGGGCCGGCAAGAGCGGCCACAAGCCGGACCCCAGGACGCTGACCGCCTCCGGCCATCCGGTGGGGCGGACCCCGGCGCCGCCTGACCGGCTGGATGCGGACAGCGTGGTGCGGACCCGTGGGACCGCTGGCGCGTCGAACGCGCCTTCAAGCGGCTGAAAACCTTGGGCGGCGTGGACGCGCGGCCCGCAACCGGCCCGGCATGGGCCAGGAGCTGGATCTCGGCCCCCCTCGGCCTGAGACCGGCACGCGGCCCCGTGCGGAGCGGGCCTGCACGGCCAGGACCGT
>CAXTTB010000300.1:0-5036 GCA_964246905.1 uncultured Acetobacteraceae bacterium
GTCGTTGAGGGCGGGCGGGCTACGGCGCTGATGCTGCCGCCGGGCTGAGCCGGGCAAGCACCTGCGCCGCGTCCGCGCCGCCCGGCACGGCCAGCACCTGGCCGGGCTGCGCGCTGCTCACTGCGGTCACGGCGCGCTTGGGGCACAGGCCGAGGCAGCCGACCTCGACCACCCGCACCTCCCGCCGCCGCCCGGCTTCCTTCAGCCCGGCCTTCAGCGCCTTCGCCAGCTTCTGCTTGCCCTTCGGCCCGAACCCGCCGTGCAGCTTGCGGCTGCACTTGCCGCAGACCATGGCGACCTCGCGCCAAGGGGCCTCAATCGTCGGGATCGCGTCACTGTTGGGCATCACGGGGAAATGGTTCAAAGCAGGGCAATTTTCCAGGCTTGCACAAACGCCCGCCCGGCCCCAACTTCCTGGCTCAACTTGATGAAAGGAGGTGATCCAGTGTCTCATTGTTTGACGCTACAGCCGCGCCCCGTGACCTGGACGCCCGCCCTGAGCCATCGGCTTCTGGCTGGCTGAACCCCATCGTCCGGCGGCCCCGGCTGTCGAACAATGTGAAGGCCTCGGGTGCGAACCCGGGGCCTTCAGTGTTTTCAGGCCTGTTCGTTCGCGTCTTCAAGGTCGAGCATCGCGTTCGCCTCCGCCGCTTCCAGCGCCTCCACCCCGCGCAGGCGGCGGCCCACGGCGCGGGTGCGGCGCCGGGCGGCGTCGATGGTGTTGCTGAACGTGCCCGCCTGTTTCGCCAGCTTGTCGAGCACCTCGTCCATCCGGCCCATCTCCGTCCGCGTGGCGCCCAGCAGGCGCTGGATCTCCTCGGCCTTCTGCTCCAGCGACAGGGTCAACATGCCGAGCTGGATGGTGCGGAGCAGTGCGGGCGCCAGGCTCGGCCCCATCACCAGCACGCGGTGCTCGCGGTTCAGCCCCTCGATCAGGCCGGGCATCCGCGCCGCCTCGACATACAGCCCGTCGGTCGGCAGGTACATCACCGCGAAATCGACGGTGGTCGGCGGGTTGACGTACTTGCCGCTGATCGTCTTGGCCTCCAGCCGCAGCCGGGTTTCCAGCCGGCGTCGGGCGGCGCGCTCCCCTTCGAGGTCCCCGGCCTCGGCAGCGAGCAGCAGGCGGTCGTAGTCTTCGGCCGGGAACTTGGCGTCGATGGCCAGCAGCGGACGGGCGGCGCCGCGCATCGGCATGATGACGGCGAACTCCACGATGTCGTCGCTGTCCTCCCGCAGCTTGCGGTTGGCGTGCCAGGCGCCCGCGGGCAGCACATCTTCCAACAACGCACGGAGCTGCATCTCGCCCCAGGCGCCGCGGGTTTTCACGTTGGTGAAAATGCGCTTCAGGTCGCCGATCTGCGCCGTCATCGCCTGCACGTCGCCCATGGCGCGCTGCACCTGGGCGAACTGGTCGATGACGCGCTGGAAGCTGCCCTGCATCTGCGTCTCGACGGCCTGGTGCAGTTGCTCGGTCACGCTGCGCTGGATGGCAGCGAGGCGCATGGCGGCCTGCTCGCTCATCTCCCGCAGCTTCGCCTCCAGCAGCGCGCGGGCGTCGCCCTGGTCGCGGGCCATGCTGGTGGACAGGGTGCCGAGCGTCGCCTGCATCTCCAGGCGGGCGTGCTCCGCGCGAACCGAGAGCGCGCGCTCCACCTCGGCCAACTGGGCGCGGGTCGCCTCCGCCTCCTGCCGCTGCCCGGCGGCGCCCCCCTCGGCCAGCAGCAGCAGGCGCTGCAGCTCCGGCGGGCGGCGGAGCAGCAAGGCCGCGACCAGCAGGCACAGGACCACCAGCAGCACGCAGGCGAGGATCAGCAGCGACAAGGGCATGAGCGAATCGGGCAGCATGGCGTTGACCGTTACCGCTTTTCCATGAACGCCGCGACCGCCGGCATGGCCGCGTCGAGGTCGAGCGTCCAGCGGCGGTGGGCCAGGCTGCCGTCAGCCGTGTCCTCCCGCCCGATCACCAGGCCGTACTCCAGCCCGGCGCCCGCGAAGACGTTGGAATGGGCGTCGAGGAACAGCGGCGTGCTCTCGATGTCGAGCAGCCGGGTGCCGGGCCGGCAGAACACCGCGTTGAACAGCCCGGCGCCGCCGATCGCCACGATGCGCTCGGCGCCGGCGAACAGGCGGATCTGCTCCTCGACGGAAAGGAACTCAGGCTCGATCACCAGGTAGCCCAAAGCGGCCAGGCAGTCGGCCAGGGCCTGCTCGTTCAGCAGCCCGCGGTAGGCGTTCAGCTCCCTGGTGCGGCGCAGGCGTGAAACATACAGCCTGCGCGCGGGCGACGGGCCGTGCCGGGCGACCACCCGGTTGCAAAGCTGGGCGTAAAGCCCGCGTGCGGCCGGGCTGACATAGCAGTCCCGCATGGACTGCCGGAACACGTGGACCTCCTCGAACCAGTAGGCCGCGCCGCAGTCGTGCAGGATGATCTCGTCATCTCGCACGCCGAGCAGCAGGAGGAGGGCGCGCATGTTGGAATGCGTGGCGAAGACGAACAGTTTTCGGTACAGATGCCGGTTGCGGGTGAAGTGCGCGACGGCCGGCAGGACGTAGAGCAGCCACAAGCCCCAGTTGTGCGGCTCGTCCGAGGTCGCGAACAGCACCGGCCCCTCGACGCGCTGTGCGTCCCGCAGGCGGGCGCGGGGGGTGACGAACTCCTCGCCGCGCCGGGCGATGCCGATGTAGCGGGACAGGTCCTCATAGGCCACGACCTGCGCCACGGCCGCGCGGGCGTCGCCGTCGTAGATCGTGCTGACCCGGCCATCGGCCAGGAAGAAGTTGGACCACAGCAGGTGCACCGAGCGCAGGCACTCCAGGCGGCGCGCGTGGGACGGGCGGTCGCCGGCGTTGAGACGTGCCGGGTCGAACGCCTGGCCCGACAGGTTGAGCAGGAGACCGGGCCAAGGCTTGCGCCACGCCACAGCCGGCTCCTCCGACAGCACGCGGGCGGCCGCCGGGCCGGCGTCGCCGAAGGTCAGGGTCACGAGATCCATGCTCAGGCGGCCAGGGTGTCGCGGATGGCTTGCAGGTGCTCGGACGCGGTACGCTCCCAGGTGAAGGTCTCGGCGTGACGCCTTGTGGCGGCGCGGTCCGGGGGTGCGGCCTGCAGGGCGCGCACGCCCTCCACCAAGGCGGCGGCGGACCGCTCCCGCAGCAGCACGCCGGCGGCCGGGGTGGTCACGGCTTCCGGCGACCCCCAGACCGCGGTGGCGGCGACCGGGGTGCCGCAGGCCATCGCCTCGATCAGCACGTTGGCGATGCCCTCGCGGTCGCTGCAGTTCACCAGCACGTCGGCGGCGCCCATCAGCGCGGACAGCCGGGCTTGGTCCACGTGGCCGAGGAAGCGCACCCGCCCGTCCAGCCCGAGGTCTCGCGCCAGTTGCCGCAGCGCCGCCTCCCGCGGGCCGTCGCCGACGACCAGCAGCGTGTGGCCCGGCAGGTCCGGCATGGCGCGGATGGCGATGTCGTGGCCCTTGCGGTCGATCAGGTGCCCGACCGAGACCAGCGTCGGCCCGGCGATGCCGAGACTGTCCCGCAGCGCCGCCCGGTCCGCCGGCGGCCGGAACAAATGCAGATCGACCCCGTGCAGCACCACCCGCACCCGGGCGGCGGGCACGCCGAGCCGGACCAGCTCGTCCTTCAACGCCTGGCACACCACGGTCATCAGCGGTGCCTGCCGCGCCGCCCAGAGCAGCGCCCGGCGCGGCAGGGCGTAGGCCGGGATCTGGCTCACGTCGCTGCCGAAGGCGGTGAGCAGCAGCGGCTTGCGCAGGATGCGCGCCAGCACCGCCGCGGCCACGCCGTCAGGGTACAGGTAATAGGCGTCGATCAGGTCGAAGTCGAAGCCTTCCTGCCGGATGCGCCGCAGGTGGCGCAGGGTGGCCGCCGCCAGCAGCCAGGGCGCCGCTGACATGCTGAGTTTCGGCAGCAAGGGGTAGCGGGGATACGTGACCGGCACTCCCCCGGCCCGCACGTCCGCATCCGGCACGCGGGCGAACGGTGCGTAGCGGCCGAAGCGCGGATGGCCGGAGGGGAAATACGGCACCGGCGCCACATGCCGGACCGACAGCGCCCCAGTGCGCGCCCCAGTGCGCGCCAGATGCGCCAGGCGGTGCTCCAGGAAGATGCCGTGCCGCGGCTGCGCGGCATTGGGGAACAGGGTCGAGAAGGAGAGGATCTTTAGATCGGGCACGCAATCAGTTTGCTTGGAAACCGACCTCATTGCACGTCGTTTCGAGGGCGCCGCTGCGCCCGCCCATCGCCTTGCGCCAATGCAGCGCGTCGAAGTTGCGGGTCTCGTGCACCCGGTTGGCCTGGGCGCTGACGCGGAACTCCGCCCATTCCAGGTCCTCCGGCAAATCGGGGTCGGGGACGTCGCGCAGCGTCGATTGCACCGGGTCCTGGTTGACCCAGGCCTGGCGCACGCGGTCCAGCAGGGCGTCCACCTGCTTGAGCGCGCCGGGCAGGTCCGGCTGGGCTTCGTAGGCGGCGGTCCAGGGGTTCCAGACCTCGAAGTCGAAGCGCGCGGTGCCGTCTGCCGCGTCGTGCCGGGTGATTCGTAAGGCTGGCCGGCTCATTCTCAATCCTGCAACTGTTGGGCGTTATATCGACAGCCCGGATGCCGCGCGCAACCGCAAAGGTGGGCTTGCGGACCCGGACGGGGCAGGACAGCATTGCATATGTCCCCGTCCCGCCCGCTTCGCATTGCCGTTATCGGCGCCGGCATGGCCGGCCTGTCCTGCGCCGGCGCGCTGCACCGGGCGGGCGCCGCGGTCACGCTGTTCGACAAGTCGCGGCGCGTCGGCGGGCGGCTCGCGACCCGGCGGGCGGATGGCCTGCTGTTCGACCATGGCGCGCAGTACGCGACGGCGCGCGACCCGGCCTTCATCGAAACGATGCAGGCGATGGCGGCGGCGGGGCACGCGGCGCTCGATCCGCTCACCATGCTGCTGTCCTTCTATGCGTTCGCCGAGGCGTTGTCCCGGGCGCGCGGGCATGATCCCGACCGTCCCTCCCATTTGCGCAAGGTGACG
>CAXTTB010000301.1:0-5029 GCA_964246905.1 uncultured Acetobacteraceae bacterium
GGCCGTCCGCGGCACGCGCCGCTGTTCCGGGGGGCCAAGGGCGGGCGGCTCGACGCGCGGGTGGCCCGCCGCAGCATCGAGGCGTTCCGGCCCTTGGCCGACCTGCCGGCGCACGCCACGCCCCATGCGCTGCGCCACAGCTTCGCGACGCACCTGCTGGCCGGCGGCGCCGACCTGCGTTCCATCCAGGAGCTGCTGGGCCACGCCAGCCTGTCCACCACGCAGCGTTACACCAGCGTAGATGCCGCCGGGCTGCGGGCGGTGTGGCAGCGCGCCCACCCGCGCGGGGAGGACTGACCGGACGGGTCAGTGACCCTCGTGAGGCGGAAAAGCGTCAGCGCCTTCCGCCGCCACGCAGCGCAGTGCGTCGGCGCATGGCGCTTCGCTTATGCGCCCTACAATCTACGAGCGCGCGATCAGCGCCTTCATCGTCGCCACCACGTTCGGCAGGCCGTCCATGATTGCCTGGCCGATCAGGAAATGGCCGATGTTCAGCTCCTCGACCTGCGGCAGCAGCGCGATGGGCCGGACGTTCGCGTAGGTCAGGCCGTGGCCGGCGTGGCATTCCAGCCCGATTTCGGCCAGGAGAGCCGCGGCGTCGCGCAGCCGCTCGAACTCGCCGGGGCGCCCTTCGGCGTAGGCGCCGGTATGCAGCTCGACAACCTCCGCATCCAGGGCGTGCGCGGCGCGGAGCTGCGCCGGGTCGGGGTCGAGGAACAGCGACACGCGGATGCCGGCGTCGCGCAGCGCACGGATGCGCGGCCGCAGCGCCTCCATCTGCCCGGCGGCGTCCAGCCCGCCTTCCGTCGTGACCTCCGCCCGGCGCTCCGGCACCAGGCAGCACGCGGCGGGGCGCAGGCGGCGCGCAATGCCGACCATCTCGTCGGTCGCGGCCATCTCGAAGTTGAGGCGCATCTCCGCGCAGCCGGCGATGCGCTCCAGGTCGGCGTCGCGGACGTGGCGGCGGTCCTCCCGCAGATGTGCCGTGATGCCGTCCGCGCCGGCGCGCACCGCCAGCAGGGCCGCGTCGAATGGGTCGGGGTAGGAGCTGCCGCGGGCGTTGCGGATCGTCGCCACGTGGTCGATGTTGACGCCGAGGCGCGGGTTGCTCATGCGTGACGCCTTTCAGCAAGGATTGCCGCGAGCCGCAGGGCGGCGATCAGGCTGGCGGGGTCGGCGCGGCCCTGGCCCGCGATGTCGAACGCCGTGCCGTGGTCCGGCGAAGTGCGGATGATCGGCAAGCCCAAGGTCACGTTGACCCCGCTCGCCATGTCGAGCGTCTTGAGCGGGATCAGCGCCTGGTCATGGTACATGCACACCGCCGCGTCGTAGCCGGCGCGGGCGGCGGGGGTGAACATGGTGTCCGGCGGGTATGGCCCGGTGGCGGCGATGCCCTCGTCCCGCAACACGCTGATCGCCGGGCCGATGATCCGCGCCTCCTCGTCCCCCATGGCGCCGCCTTCCCCGGCATGGGGGTTCAGCCCAGCCACCGCCAACCGCGGCGACGCGATGCCGAACTGCTCGCGCAAGGCCTTGGCCGTGACGCGGGCCGTCTCGACGATGGCGGCGGTGGTCAACAAGTCCAGCGCGGCGCGCAGGCCGACATGCACCGTCACGGGCACCACGCGGAGAAGGTCGTTGGCCAGCATCATCACGGGATGCGCGCACCCGGTCAGGGCGCCGAGGAACTCGGTATGGCCAGGGTGCGGGAAGCCGGCCGCATAGAGCACGGCCTTGCTGACCGGGTTGGTGACGACGGCGGACGCCTCCCCCGCCAGCGCCAGCCGAACGGCGCGCTCGATGCTGGCGATGGTGGCAGCGGCGTTGGCGCCGTCGGGACGGCCCGGCACTGCGGCGGCGGCGAGCGGCTGCGGCAGGACGGGCAGCGCCTCCGGGAACACCGCGGCGGCTTCGACCAAGGTCTCCACAGCCCGGACGGGGACGCCGGCCAGACGGGCCGGGTCGTCGATGGCGGCGAAGGCCGGGCCGCCGTGGCGGAGCGCACGCCAGGCGCTGACCGTCAGCTCCCCGCCGATCCCGGCCGGGTCGCCCATGGTCAGCGCGATCATGCGCTACCCGACATGGAACACGGGTTCGTGCCGCACGGGGAAGTTTACGGAGTTGGCGATGAAGCACTTCCGGTGCGCGTCCGCGTGCAGCGCCCGAGCGCGGCTCACGTCGGAGCCGGGACTCAAGGTGATCTCCGGCGCCAGCACGACCTCGACGAAGGCGCCGCCGCCGTCCGGGCGCTCGGCCATCACGCCCTCGGCGATGTCCTCGTACGCCTGCACCAGGATGCCCGCCTCGGAGCACAAATGCAGGTACCACAGCATGTGGCAGGAGGACAGCGAGGCGACCAGCAGCTCCTCGGGGTTGTGCCGGGTCCGGTCGCCTTGGAACGCCGGGTCGGAGGACGCGGGGATCGGCGGCTTGCCCGGCGCCGCGATGTCATGCTCCCGCGCATAGGCCCGGTAGCCGGAGGTGCCGCTCCCGCGGTTGCCGGTCCAGTTGATGGTGACGACGTAGGTGTGCTCGCGGTCCGATGGGATTGCCATGTGCCCCGCCTAGATATGCAGTGCCCGGCCGCCGACGGCCATCGCGGCCTCCTTGACGGCCTCGCTCAGGCTGGGATGGGCGTGGCAGGTGCGCGCCACATCCTCGCTGCTGGCGCCGAACTCCATGGCGGTGGCCAGCTCGGCGATCAGGGTGCCGGCGTCGGGGCCGATGATGTGGGCGCCGAGCAGCCGGTCGGACTCCGTGTCGGCCAGCAGCTTCACGAAACCGTCCGTGCTGCCCATGGCGCGGGCGCGTCCGTTCGCGGTGAAGGGGAATTTCCCCACTTTGTAGGAGATGCCCTGGCGCTTCAGGTCGTCCTCCGTGCGGCCGATGCTCGCGACCTCCGGCCAGGTGTACACGACGCCGGGGATCACGTCGTAGTTGACGTGCCCGGCCTGCCCGGCGATGCGCTCGGCCAGCGCCACGCCCTCCTCCTCCGCCTTGTGGGCCAGCATGGGGCCGGCGATCACGTCGCCGATGGCGTAGATGCCGGGCACGTTGGTCGCGTAGTGCGCGTCCACCTGCACCCGGCCGCGGTCATCGAGCGCCACGCCTGCCTCCTCCAAGCCCAGGTGGCCAGTGTAGGCACGGCGGCCGATGGCGACGAGCACGACATCCGCCTTGATCCGTTCGGCCTCCCCGCCCTTGGCCGGCTCGACCGTCAGCGTCACGCCGTCGTTGCCGCGGACCGCGCCCGTCACCTTGGTGGACAGGCGGAACTTGATGCCCTGCTTGCCCAGCACGCGCTCGAACGTCTTGGCGATCTCCGCGTCCATGCCGGGCACCAGGCGGTCGAGGTACTCGACCACCGTGACCTCGGCGCCCAGCCGCTTCCATACGCTGCCAAGCTCCAGCCCGATGTAGCCGCCGCCGATCACCACCAGGCGGTCCGGCACCTGGTCCAGCTCCAGCGCGCCGGTGCTGCTGACGATAGCCGATTCGTCCAGATCGACGCCGGGCAGCGGGATGCTCTCGCTGCCGGTGGCGATGACGATGTGCTTGGCGGCGTAGCGCGTGCCGTCCACATCGACCTGTCCTGGCCCGGCAACGTGGCCGCTGCCTTTCAGCCAATCGACCTTGTTCTTCTTGAACAGGAACTCCACGCCCTTGACGTTGGCGCCGACCACCTCGTCCTTGCGGGCCATCATGCGGGCGAGGTCGAGCTTCACGCCCTCCACCATCACGCCGTGGTCGGCGAAGGAATGGCCCGCCTCCTCGAAGTTCTCGCTCGACTGCAGCAGCGCCTTGCTCGGGATGCACCCGATGTTGAGGCAGGTGCCGCCGAGCGTCGCGCGCTTCTCGACGCAGGCGGTGCGGAGGCCGAGCTGCGCGGCGCGGATGGCGCAGACGTAGCCGCCGGGTCCGCCGCCGATGACGATGACGTCGTAGGAGTTGACGTCGTGGGAGTCGGGCATGTCAGGTCCTTGGATTCACGCCGCTGATATGGCGCGCTGTTCTCAGAGGTCCAGCAGCAAGCGTCGCGGGTCCTCCACGCCTTCCTTGACGCGGACCAGGAACGACACCGCCTCCTTGCCGTCCACGATGCGGTGGTCGTAGGACAGCGCCAGGTACATCATCGGGCGGATCTCGACCTTGCCGCCGACCGCCATCGGGCGCTCCTGGATCTTGTGCATGCCCAGGATGCCGGATTGTGGGGCGTTCAGGATCGGCGTGCTCATCAGGCTGCCGTACACCCCGCCGTTGGTGATGGTGAAGCTGCCGCCCGAAAGCTCATCGACCTTGAGCTGGCCGTCCCGCGCCCGGCGGCCGAAGTCGCCGATGCCGCGCTCGATTTCCGCAAAGCCCAGCCGGTCCGCGTCGCGCAGCACCGGCACCACCAGCCCGTTCGGGCCGCCGACCGCGATGCCCATGTGGACGAAGTTCTTATAGACGATCTCGTCGCCGTCGATCTCCGCGTTGACCGCCGGGAACTCCTTGAGCGCGGCCACGCAGGCGCGTACGAAGAACGACATGAAGCCGAGGCGCACGCCCTTGTGCCGCTTCTCGAAGGCGTCGCGGTACTCGGCGCGCATCGCCATGGCAGCCGTCATGTCCACCTCGTTGAAGGTGGTCAGCATGGCGGCGTTGTTCTGCGCGTCCTTGAGCCGCTGGGCGATGGTGCGGCGCAGCCGGGTCATCTTGACCCGCTCTTCGCCCTCCTCCAGGGCGCGGGCCTGCCGCGGCGCGGCGGCGGGCGCGGCCGGGGCGGGACGCGCGAGGAACTGCAGCACGTCGCCCTTGGTGATCCGGCCATCCTTGCCGGTGCCGCCCAGGTCGGCGGAAGCCAGGCCCTTTTCCTCCATCAGCTTGGCCGCTGACGGCATGGGGGCATGGGCGGAACCGTAGGGCGCCTGAGTTTCCGCAAAAGCATGCTGGGCCGGCGGCGCGGCGGGCCGGGCCACCGGGCCGAGCGGACGCGGCGGCGGATTCACCCCGGGGCTGGGATTGGATGCAGTGGAGGACGCGGTTGCAG
>CAXTTB010000302.1:0-5025 GCA_964246905.1 uncultured Acetobacteraceae bacterium
CGCCCGGCGCGATGCCCATTGCGGGCCTGCTCACCTTGGCCACGGTGCTCGGCCTGTTCGTCGTGCTCGTGGCGCCGGGCTGCCTCCGGGCGATGCAGGCCTACATCCTGCAGAACCACTCGGCCCCGCGGGCGCGCAGGCTGCTGCGCGTCGTCGATGCGTCGCGGCTGGCGGTCAGCACCGCGCGGGAGCGCCTGCGGGGCAACTTCGTGCTGCTGCTGTTCCTGTCCGCCGTGATCTGGGTGATCGAGAGCGGGATGCTCGTGCTGCTGGCGCAGCAGGTGGACGGCTCCGGCTCCTTCCTGCCGTCCCTGTTCGCCCACACGCTGTTCCCCCAGGTCACGGACGGCACGGCGCCGCAGGTGGTCGGGCTGTACGTGCTCGCCTGCCTGCTGACCCTGCTGCCGCTCTGGGCGGGCGCGACCGCCCTGTACCTTTCGCGCATCCGCGCCCCGCTGCGGAGCGTGCCCGCCTTCGCCCCGTCCTTCTCGGCCCGGCGCACCCGGCGGCTGCACCTGCGCGTGACGGCCAAGACGCTATGAACCGCCCCATCCCATGAACCGTGCTGTCACCGTCATCTACGACGACCGGCGCACGCCGCCCTCCGACATCAACGCCATCATCGGCGCGACCCGGTTCTCCGGCATTCTCCGCAAACGCCTGTCGCTCGGCGAGGAGGTCCGGCGCTCCTGCCTGGAGGGCGGCGCCACGGACCTGTTCCACCTGGTCGATGAGCGCGACGCCCACCATCTGGCGGAGCTGATCGAGGACAGCCAGCCGAACCACGCCTTCCTGCGCCTGCCCTCCTTCCTTATGCCGACCCGGCCCGGCGGACTGCCGGCCGCCATCGACAAGGGCCGCTTCATCCTGCAGTCCATGCTGCTCGCCCCGGTGTCCGACGACGACGCCGCCGCACTCCTGACCGCGCCCGACGCCATCGCCCTGCTCCGCGCCCGCGGGCCGGCCAACATCCGCGAGCTGGCCATCGGCCTCGCGACCGAGCACCCGACCATGCTCGACCACTTCGGCTTCACCGACCTGCGTCGCCCGGAGGCGTTCCTGGCCTTCATGGGCGACGCGACGGAGGCCCGGCACTTCAACACCACGGCGCGGGTCGGCGCGGTGTTCCGCAAGACCTCCTCCAACCGGGCCAAGATGGCGCGGGAGTACGGCTTCTTCCACGTCGTGCCAGAGCGGCTGAAAGCCTTCCTGCTCCCCACCTTCGATTTCCAGGAGGACGAGGAGCGCGCCGGCTACTCGATGGAGCGCCTCAACGTCCCCGACGCCGCGCTGCAGTTCATCCACTTCGCCTTCGACGAGCGGTCGTTCGCGACCCTGGTGGACCGCTTCTTCGACTTCGTCCGGGCGCGGCCCACGCAGGAGGTCGGCGCCGCCGCCGTGCGGGAGCGGGCCACCCGCGACATCCTGGGCAAGATGGACGAGCGCCTGGCGGAGTGCCTGGCGAGCGACGTGGGACGGCAGCTCGACCGGGTGCTGGAGGCGTCCGGCCCGCTCGGCGGGCTGCGGGCCATGCAGGGCCGGGCCGACGCGCTGCTGCGGGAGGCGATCCGGCGCGACCCGTCCTCGGCGCTCGCCGTCGGGCACGGCGACCCCTGCTTCTCCAACATCCTGTTCGACCGGCGCATCGGCATGTTCCGCCTGATCGATCCCCGCGGCGCCCGCACGCTGGAGGAGGCCTGGATGCACCCGCTGTACGACCTCGCCAAGTTCAGCCATTCCGTCATGGGCGGCTACGACTTCGTCAACAACGACCTGTTCGACTGCGCGCTCGACGAGGACCTCAAGCTGCACCTGACGCTCGACAACGGCGGCCCGCCGAGTTGGGGCGGGGACATCCTCAAGGAACGGCTGGAGGCGGAGCACCCGCTGTTCGTGGTCCGCGCCTACGAACTTTCGCTGTTCATGTCGATGCTGCCGCTGCACATGGACCATCCGCGCAAGCTGGCCGGGTTCGCGCTGATCGCCGCCCGGCTCATTCAAGACCTGGAGGCCGCCCGATGATCGCCGGAACCAAGGTGCTGGTCGTGGACCTCGACGGGACGCTGTGCCCCATCAAGGCGCCGGGCGAGAGCTACCGCGACCTCCAGCCGGAGCCGCTGCTGCTGGCCCGGCTGCAGGGCATGGCCGCCGAGGGCTGGCGCATCGTGATCCAGTCGGCCCGGGGGATGCGGAGCCACGACGGCAACCCCGGCGAGATCAACGCGCACGTCCTGCCGGTGCTGATCGATTGGCTCCGGCGTCATGAAGTGCCGTTCCACGAGGTGCACGTCGCCAAGCCCTGGCCCGGCGACAACGGCTTCTATATCGACGACCGCTCCGTGCGCCCGCGGGAGTTCATCGAGAACTCGCTGGAAGAGCTGGACCGGCTCTGCGCGCGGGACCGTTTGGTGGAGGACGGCCAGTGCCAGGAGTGATCGGCGTCACCATGGCCGGCTTCGGCTCGCGCTTCGCGGCAGCCGGCTACACGCAGCCGAAGTACCGGATCGAGGCGCTGGGGCTGCCGCTGTTCGACTGGTCGATGGCGGCGCTGAGGGGCTTCCAAGAGGCCGGGTGGCGCTTCTCCTTCGCCGTGCGTCGGGCCGACGGTTCAGCCGGGTTCATCCGCGAACGGTGCGGGCGGCTCGGCATCGCGGTGGGCCGGCTCCTGGAACTGGACGCCCCGACCGACGGGCAGGCGACGACGGCGCTGATGCTGGCGCAGGCGGCCGAGCCAAGCCTGCCCTTCGCCGTGTTCAACATCGACACCTTCGTCCGCCCGGAGCTGATCCGCCCGTCCCTGGTCCCCGAGGGCTGCGACGGCTGGGTGCCCTGCTTCCCCGGCGCGGGCGAAGGCTGGTCGTTCGCGCGCCTCAACGAGGACGGGCGGGTGCTGGAACTGCGCGAGAAGGCCCGCATCTCGCCGCACGCCACCGTGGGCCTGTACTGGTTCCGCACGGCCGCGCTCTATGCCGAGGCGTATGCCGCCTACTTCGGCGCGGGCGGGCGTGAGGAGAAGGGGGAGCGTTATGTCGCGCCGCTCTACAACCAGGTGATCGAAGGCGGCGGCGAGGTCAGGATCGCCCAGCTTGGCCTGGACGACGTGGGCCTCCTGGGGACGCCGGCGCAGGTGGAGGAGTTCGTGCGCACCCCGCCCGCCGCAGCGCAGCGCGCGGCGCAGGGGCTTGCGGGCCGGGACGCGGCGTCCCCTACTTCCTGACCCACGCCGTCCAGTACTGGCTTTCGTGCGGGGTGAAGCCGCTGTCCAGGGCGCCTTGCGAGACGGACAGGAGGTCGCGCACGTTGTAGTAGTAGGACCAGAGCTTCGGCACCATGACGACCTGCGCGTCGCCGAGCACCATGGGCGCAGTCAGGGTCTTGGCGTTGAAGGTCCGGCCCTCGTCCCACCAGAGCGCCACGCCCCGCGGCGGCGGCGCACCGAGCGCGGCGGGGAACGGGTTGCTGAACGACAGGTTGGCGATGCTGAGGCCGGTGAGCGCGTCCCTTTGCAGCAGCGCCAGGCCGTCCGCCAGGATCGCGTTCGTGAAGTCGTACGGGAGGAACGGGTTCCATTTCAGGACCTCCTCGGTCGTCACGCCTTCGGGGATGGCGAGGGTCTCGATGGGGTGGGACAGCCAGACCATGTCGCGCAGCACGTCGGACCGCCCCTCGCCGACGACGACGCCCTGTGACCGATTGAGCCGGGCCGCGTTGAAGGTGCCGATCACGTGGGTCAGCAGGAACGGCACGGTGGCCATCAGGCCTGCGAACAGCCCGGCGGTGGCGAGCAGCGGCCGCGTGGCCGGACGCCCGCCGCCCGCGCCGTCCCCGGCCCGCAGCCGCTCGGCCAGCAGCATGACCAGGACGACGAGCGGCGCGGAGAAGGCGCCGAAGTTCTGGGTGGACACCAGCACGCACGCCGCCGCGACGCCCATCATGCTGGCCAAGGCCCAGCGTTGCCGGGGCGCGATCCAAGCCGCGGCGGCGGCCATGGCCAGGATGAGGGCGATAGGGACGAGGTTTTCGAAGATGGCCTCCGACGTGTAGAAGCGGCGGAAGACGACGGTGTTCGCTGCCCCAGCCCGCTCGAGGTCGGCGAGGTAGGCGGCCAGGAGGCCGTGATGGGCCAGCTCCAGCGCAACCGTGCCGGCGACAAGGATCGCCCCGGCCACGAGCGCCGTCCGCCAGAGCCGCGGGACCACGACGCAGCCGGCCGCGACGGTGGCGACGGCCAGGGCGAAGAAGGTGATTTTCAGGAAGGCCAGGATCAGCAGCGCGACGCCGGCCGCCACGGCGTCGGCCAGGTCCCATGCCGGGGAGCGGCCACGCGGGGCCGCGAGCGCCCACAGCGCGACGACGGCGCAAAGCGCGGTTCCCACCCGGTTGTAGCTCGCGAGGTAGGCGACGAGGCGTTCCGGCCCGTCCAGGAAGATGGGCGACACGATGAGGATGGTCAGAAAGACGAGCAGCAGGACCGTCGAGAACGCGCTGAGCCGCCGCCACGCGAACAAGGCCGCCGGGACCAGCACGAACGGCAGGGCCACGAAGCTGGCCCGGCTCACCAGGCGGCTGTCCATCCCCCAGAGCCAGGCCGCCGCGCCGTGCTGCCAGAAGTAGGCCAGCCCGACCGGGGTGAAGAAGTCCGTATGCGGCCACTGGCCCTGCAAGGTGCGCCAGGCGGCATCGAGCGGAATGAAGACGTCGTGATACGTGTAGTTGAGCGTGAGGTCCCGCGCGAAGGCCAGCACCAGCAGGACCGGCGCGCACAGGAGCAGCGCGAGCGCGAGGTGCCGGACCCGCGGACGGGTGCCGGAGGCCAGCGCGAGGAGCAAGGCCTCCGCCCGCGTTCCACGGGCGTCAGGCTGGCGGGCGTCGTTCTCTGTCAAAAGGTCCAAGGCGGGAAGTCTCCTGCGTCCGGACAACGAAAGCACGGCGGCGGGGCCGGTTGCCGCCGTCGATGAGTTGTCAACAACAGGAGTGCAAGCTACGTGCCGGCGCCGGCTGCGTGGGGCGCCCTCCCCACCCCTG
>CAXTTB010000303.1:0-5022 GCA_964246905.1 uncultured Acetobacteraceae bacterium
ACCATGCGCCGAAGTCACAACCCAGCCAAAGCGGCGGCGCGCTCCTTGGTTCCCCGCCGCCGAAGGGCATATCCGAGGGATGCTCGACACCATCGGCCCGCCCATGCCCGCCTTGAACCCCTGGCTGGCCGACGTGGCCGCGCCGCCGATCCCGGCCGCGCATGGGTGGGCGGCGCGCTATGACGGGTCGTGCGGCCCGATGCTCGACCTTTGCCAGGCCGTGCCGGGCTACCCGCCGCATCCGCAGATCCTCGAGCACCTGGCCGCCGCGGCGGGCGATCCGGCCTCTGCCAAGTACGGCCTGATCAACGGCGACGCCTCGCTGCGGGAGGCCTATGCCGCGCAGGTGTCGAACCTCTACGCCGGCACGGTGCGGCCGGACCAGGTGGCGATCACCGCCGGCTGCAACCAGGCGTTCTTCCTCGCCATGGTGGCCATCGCCCGCGCCGGCGACACGGTGCTGCTGCCGACGCCGTGGTTCTGGAACCACCAGCAGACCTGCGCGATGCTGGGCATCAAGGTGCGGCCTTTGCCCTGCGCCGCCGACGCCGGCTTCGTGCCCGACCTGGAGCGGGCGGAGACGCTGCTCGACCCCGGCGTCCGCGCCGTCGTGCTGATCACGCCCAACAACCCGACCGGCGCCGTGTATCCGCCCGGCGTGATCGAGGGTTTCGCCGCCCTGTGCCGCCGCCGCGGCATCTGGCTCATCCTCGACGAGACGTATCGCGACTTCCTGCCGGACGGCCAGGACCGCGCGCACGGCTTGTTTGCCGACGCGGATTGGCCCGGCAGCGTCCTCCAGCTCTACAGCTTCTCCAAGGCGTACTGCGTGCCGGGCCACCGGCTCGGCGCGGTCGTGGCCGGGGCGGCGTTGGTGCAGCAGTTCATGAAGGTGCTGGACTGCATGCACATCTGCCCGCAGCGGGCCGGCCAGGCGGCGCTGGGCTGGGCCATCGACGCGCTCCCCGGGTGGCGCGATGCCAACCGCCGCACCATCAACGCCCGCGCCGCGGCGATGCGGCAGGCCCTCCGGCACCTTCCCGGCTGGCATCTGGAGTCGCTCGGCGCCTACTTCGCCTACGTCCGCCACCCGTTCCCCGACGCGCCCGCGGCCCAGGTCGCCGAGGCGCTTGCGGTGGAACGCGGCGCGCTGTGCCTGCCCGGCAGCGCCTTCGGCCCCGGCCAGGAGCGGCATCTGCGCCTCGCCTTCGCCAACACGGAGACGGACGCGATCCCGCAGGTGGCCGACTGCCTGGCGGGCCTGGGTGAGTGGGATATTCGGAATGGTGGGCGGTACAGGGATTGAACCTGTGACCCTCGCGATGTCAACACGATGCTCTACCGCTGAGCTAACCGCCCGTCCGGCGGGAGTTTTAGATCAAACGGACCCGGTGACGCAAGGCGGCCCGCCGGCCATATGCGTCGGATACGTGACATGTGCGGCGGCTGTGGGTTGAATAGGGACATGGACACCTCAGTCGCGCCGCAGCCCCAGACGACGCCCCAAATGGCGTCCGAGACGACGACGCCGCCTTACCTGGTCGTCCGTCCGGCCCGGCAGACCGCGCCGCTGGTGTTCGCCTCGCCCCACTCCGGCCAGAACTACCTGCCGGAGTTCCAGCGTGCGGCCCGCTTGGACCCCGCCGGGCTGCGCCGCAGCGAGGACAGCTTCGTCGATGAGCTGTTCGGCCTGGCGCCAGACCATGGCGTCCCGCTGATCGCCGCCACCTTCCCCCGTGCCTACTGCGACCCGAACCGGGAAGCGTGGGAGCTTGACCCCACGATGTTCGACGACGCGCTGCCGGACTGGGTCAACACCACCAGCGCCCGCGTGGGCGCCGGGCTGGGCACCATCGCCCGCGTCGTCGC
This sequence comes from uncultured Acetobacteraceae bacterium, assembly GCA_964246905.1. Lineage (GTDB taxonomy): Bacteria > Pseudomonadota > Alphaproteobacteria > Acetobacterales > Acetobacteraceae > CAHJXG01. The sequence continues at coordinate 1,870 of CAXTTB010000303.1, forward strand.
GTCGGGCGAGGCCATCTACCGCGGCAAGCTGCGGTTCAGCGACGCGGCGGAGCGCATCCATGCCTGCTGGGAACCCTACCACCTGGGCCTTGCCGCGCTGATCGACGCGACCCGGCAGCAGTTCGGCGCCTGCCTGCTGATCGACTGCCATTCCATGCCGGGCCAGGGCTGCGGGCGCGGCGTGCTGCCGGACGCGCCGGACTTCGTGCTGGGCGACGCCCACGGCACCGCCTGCTCCCCCCGCGTGACCCGGCGGGTGGAGGCCGTGCTGACCGGGTTCGGCTACCGCGTGCGCCGCAACGACCCTTACGCCGGCGGCTACGTCACCCGGCACTACGGACGCCCGCGGGAGCACGTGCACGCCCTGCAGATCGAGATCGCGCGGGGCCTCTATATGGACGAGGCGCGTTTCGAGCGCGCCGCGGCGTTCGGCGCCATCCGGCAGCACCTGGGCCAACTGGCGGCCGAGCTTGCGGCGTCGGCGACGGAATTGCTTTCGGGCTGAACCCTCGCCGCATTCACCGATTGTTCATCGGGATGCGGCATCCTGCCGGCCATGCGTATGCTGCTCCTGGCCGTGCTGCTCGCCATGCCGTCCCTCGCCCGGGCCGAACTGCCGGCGCAGCCCTTCGCCCTGTGCCGCGCGGCCATCGCCGCGGCGGAACGCTCGACCGGCGTGCCCGACCGCCTGATGCAGGCCATCGGCGCAGTGGAGAGCGGGCGCCGCGACCCCGGCGGCCTCCTCGCCGCCTGGCCCTGGACCATCAACGCGGAGGGCGTCGGCTACTTCTTCGACAGCAAGGCGGAGGCGATGGCCGCCGTCACCGGGCTGCGGGCGCGCGGCGTGCGGTCCATCGACGTGGGCTGCATGCAGGTCAACATGATGTACCACGGCGACGCCTTCGCTTCCCTGGAGGAAGCGTTCGACCCCGGCGCCAACGCCCGCTACGCCGGACGCTTCCTGCAAAGCCTCCAGGCGAGAACCGGGTCCTGGCCCGGCGCGGCTGCCGGATACCACTCGCTCACGCCCGAGGTCGGCGCGGAGTACGGGCGCAAGGTGCTGGCGCTGTGGGCCAAGCCGGACTTCCGCTCGCCGGCCGGCGCCGACGTCCCGCTCCGGCAGGCCCTGCTGCCGCCGTGGTCCCCCACCTTCACCGCCGTGCCGCCGTCCAGCATGACGGCCTCCATCGGGCCGAGCGCGCGGATCATCCCGTTGCCGGCCTCCGTCGCGCAGGCGCCGGGCGTGGGCAGCGGGCGCGGGCTGGACGCCTACCGTGCCGCGCCCACCCGGCTCGCGGCTCGGCTGGTGCCAGGACGGCTCAACACGGCTTCATGACGCGCGACGGCTGGCGCAAGCGGGCACGGTGGCTGCATAGTGCGGGGGCAAGCAACAATCCCCGGGGTCCATGCCGCCAACTCGCCTGATCCTTGCCGCCGCCGTGCCAGCGTTCCGATCGGTCCTGGTGCGCGCCCGGGCGACTTGGGCCGCGCTGTCGCCGTCCCGGCGTCGGACGATGCCGACCCGGGCCGGCAAGCCGGGTGCCGGCGACCTCGGCGCCATGGCCGATTGACATGACGCCCGACGACCTCCTGGCCGGACTCGCCCGCCTGATCCCCGCCATGCAGGCCCATGCGGCGGCGCTCGACGCGGAGGAGGCGTTTCCGGAGCAGGACTTCCAGGCGCTGCGCGAGCTTGGCGTGCTCAGCGCGCCGCTGCCGGTGGACCAGGGCGGGCACGGCGCCGGCACCGAACCCGGCGGCATGGGCCTGATCCTCCACATGCTGACGCTCCTGGGGCAAGGCAACCTGTCCGTGGGCCGGCTGTTCGAGGCGCACGTCAACGCGGTCAAGCTGATCGCCGCCTACGGCACCCCCGCGCAGGCCGGGCGCGCGGCGGCGGAGGTGCGGGACGGCCACCTGTTCGGCCTTTGGGTCACGGATTCGCCGGGGCACGACCTGCGGCTCAGCGACGGGGGCCTGCACGGCAGCAAGGGGCCGTGTTCCGGCGCCGGGCACGTCACGCGGGCCTTGGTCACGGTGTCCACCCCGGCCGGGTCGCGGATGGCGGTCGCCGCGTTGGATGCCACCGTCGCCATCGAGCCGAAGCGCGGCGCCCTGCAGGGGATGCGGGCCGGCGTCAACGGCGTCGCCCGCTTCCAGGGCACCCCTTTGCCGGGCGACGCGCTGATCGGCGGCCCCGGCGACTACCTGCGGGAGCCGCTGCTGTCCACTGGCGCCTGGCGCACCTCGGCCGTGACGCTGGGCGGCCTCGATGCGCTCGTCGTGGCGACCCGGGAGCAGCTTGCGCGCCGGGGCCACCAGGCCGCGCCGCTGCAGCAGGACCGCTTCGGCCGCATGTTGATCGCGCAGGAGACCGCCCGGCTCTGGACCGCCGCCGCCGCGGAGCGCGCCGAGGCCAGCGATGCGCCGGCTGCCGAACAGGTCGCCTACGTCAACCTCGCGCGGATCGCGGTCGAGGCGGCCTGCCTGGACGCCATGCGGCTGACGCAGCGGTCGCTGGGCCTCGCGGCCTTCCTGCGGCCCAACCCGGTGGAGCGCCTGCTGCGCGACCTCGCGGTGTACCTGCGCCAGCCCGCGCCCGACTCCGTGCTGACCGAGGCCGCGCTCCACAGCTTCTCCGCATGATCTCCGCGGCGCAGGCGTTCGAGGCCATGGACGCTTTGCCCATCATGCCGCTCCATGCCGTCACGGGCGGCAAGCCGGCGCTCATCCTGGCGCCGCACGCGGATGACGAGTCGCTGGGCTGCGGCGGCCTGATCGCCGCCGCCTCGGTCGCCGGGCATCCGCCCTTCGTGCTGATCCTGACCGACGGCACCGGGTCGCACCCGAACTCCCGCGCTTATCCTCCTCCCCGCCTCAAGGCAGTGCGTGAACAGGAGGCGCTGGACGCCGTGGGCATCCTCGGCCTCCCACCCGGGCGCCTCGGCTTCCTGGGGCTACGCGACACGGCGGCGCCCATGGAGGGGGCCGGGTTCGACGCCGCGGTCACTGCCATCCTGTCCTTCGCTGAACGGGCCGGGGCGGACAGCATCCTGTCGCCGTGGCGGCACGACCCGCATTGCGACCACCTCGCGGCACACCTCATGGCCAGCGCGGCCGTGGAACGCTGCCGCCTGCGCCACCTCGCCTACC
>CAXTTB010000304.1:0-5018 GCA_964246905.1 uncultured Acetobacteraceae bacterium
GCGCGGTGTGTCCGGGTGGGGGAGTTGGTGGCGGCGTAGAGGGGTTGGCATGAAAAACGGGCCTGCCCACCAGCAGGCCCGTTCCATTCCGCTGCTACGAGGCTATCAGTGCGGCTTCACGTCGAAGCGGTCCAGCATCATCACCTTGTCCCACGCCTGGACGAAATCCTTGACGAAGCGCTCGTGCCCGCCGCGCTCCGCATAGAACTCGGCCACGTTGCGGAGCTGCGCGTTCGCCCCGAACACCAAGTCGCAGCGCGTGGCGGTGAACTTCACCGCGCCGCTCTCGCGGTCGTTGACGGTGAAGCTCCGGCCGGCCTCGTCCGCCTTCTTCCACTCGTGGTCCATGCTGCACAGGTTGACGAAGAAGTCGTTGGTCAGCACGCCGGGGCGGTCGGTGAAGACGCCGTGCTTCGAGCCGTCGTAGTTGGTGTCGAGCACGCGCAGGCCGCCGACCAGCGCCGTCCACTCGGGCGCCGTCAGGTTCATCAGCGCCGCACGGTCCAGGAAGAACTGCTCCGGCGGCACGCGGGCGAACTCGCCCTCATGGTAGTTGCGGAAGCCGTCCGAGACCGGGCGGAGCCATTCGAACTGCTCGACGTCGGTCAGCTCCTGCGTGGTGTCCATCCGGCCCGGCGTGAAGGGCACCGTCACCTCGACGCCCGCGTCCCTCGCCGCCTTCTCGACGGCCGCGCAGCCGCCCAGCACGATCAGGTCGGCGAGCGAGACCTTCATCCCGCCGCTGGCCGAGGCGTTGAACGCATCCATGACCGCTTCAAGCGCCGTGACCACCTTCTGCACGCGCGGGGGATTGTTGACGGCCCAATCCTTCTGCGGGGCCAGGCGGATGCGCGCGCCGTTGGCGCCGCCGCGCTTGTCGGTGCCGCGGTGGGTGGCCGCCGAACTCCAGGCGACGCTCGCCAGGTCGGAGACCGACAGCCCAGAGGCCAGGATCTTCTCCTTCAACGCGGCAACCTCCGCGGCGCCGATCACGGGATGGTCGAGCTTGGGGATCGGGTCCTGCCAGGAGAAGTCCTCCGCCGCGACCTCCGGGCCGAGGTAGCGGCTCTTGGGACCCATGTCGCGGTGGGTGAGCTTGTACCAGGCCTTGGCGAAGGCATCGCTGAACGCATCGAAGTCATGCAGGAACTTCTCGCAGGCCTTGCGGTACTCGGGATCGAGCTTCAGCGCGATGTCCGTCGTCATCATCATCAGGGGATGCTCGACGCCGGGCCGGTGCGCGTCGGGCGTCTTCGGCGCGTCCGGGTCGGTCGGCGTCCACTGGAGCGCGCCGATGGGGCTGCGCGTCTGCTGCCATTCGTACTTGAACAGGTTCTCCAGGTAGCTGTTGTCCCATTGCACGGGGTTCGGGGTCCAGCTTCCCTCGATGCCGTTGGTCATCGTGTACTCGGCGTAGCCGGTGCCCTCCGGGTTCATCCAGCCCAGCCCCATCGCCTCGATGGGCGCCGCTTCGGGCGGTGCGCCGATCTTGTCCTTCGCCACCATGCCGTGGCTCTTGCCGAACGCATGGCCGCCGGCGATGAGTGCGACCGTCTCCTCGTCGTTCATCGCCATGCGGCTGAAGGTGACGCGGATGTCGCGCGCCGAACCCAGCGGGTCGCCGTTGGCATACGGCCCCTCCGGGTTGACGTAGATCAGCGCCTGGTGCGAGGCGGCGAGCGGGTTCTCCAGGTCGTAGTCGGCGTCGCCGTTCTGGCCGCGCCAGCGCTTGCCGCGCGTGACCATCTCGCCGTTTTCCCAGAGTTCCGGACCCCAATAGGTCGCGTCGTCGGCCTCCCAGGCGTCACGGCGCCCGCCGCCGAACCCGGCCGTCTGCAGCCCCATGATCTCCAGCGCGCAGTTGCCGGTCAGCACCATCAGGTCCGCCCAGCTCAACGCCGCGCCGTACTTCTGCTTGACCGGCCACAGCAGCCGCCGCGACTTGTCGGTGTTGCCGTTGTCCTCCCAACTGTTGATCGGGGCGAACCGCTGCATCGCCTCCCCGGCGCCGCCGCGGCCGTCGGCGATGCGGTACGTGCCGGCGGCGTGCCAGGCCATGCGGACCATCTGCGGGCCGTAATTGCCGTAGTCGGACGGCCACCAGGACACCGACGAGTGCAGGAAGGCCTTGATGTCCTGCTTCACCTCGGACAGGTCGAGCTTGTTGAACTCGGCGGCATAATCGAAGCCGGCAGGCACAGGGCTGGCCTGCGGGCCGTCGCGGTGCAGCAGCTCGACGCGCAGCCGGTTCGGCCACCAATCCTCGAGCGTGGGCTTGGACCCTTGTGCACCGCCGATGCGGTCGCCACCGAACGGGCACTGGCCGAGCGTCATGTCGTTCATGCTTATCCTCTCCTGTTAGTGTTCAGTTCGGGCGCAAGCCGTGTCGGAGCCACGGGGGTGACTCAGGCCCAGGAGCAAAATGGCGTCCCAGCCGACCATTATCGGGGCAAACGCTTCGGACACATTCCGTCGGCGGCATCTTCGACAACCATATGGAAGCACCTCATCGAAAGACGTTCGTGCTTGTCCTCAGCAACTGGGCTCGCCGGTGACGGAACACGCCTTGACTGGACACGGTTCCCTATGGGCAAGCAGATAGGGGTTGGATCGCCGCCGGGCAAGAGGACGGTCAGATGCGGTCCGATGTGCCGAGCCTGAACTGTATGCTGCAGACCGTCCCGTCCAGCATGTGAATTGCCCATCATATGAATTATAGTTTAAGCAACTGGCGAGCGTGGGATGCCAAAGGCTTTCAAGCCATTGGATGCTGTGACTTGCCTTCATATCTGGTCATCGCCACTATGGCCGCCAGTTCGGCGCGCAGGGGCTTTCCTGCCAAACCCGACATTTGGCCGCCAAGGCGGACGTCCCAGGCCAGCCGCCGGCCGAACCCTGACCGGCCCTCCGCCGGATCAGGCCCCTTGGCGCGTCCGCCCAGCCGTTATAACGCTCCATCCGGCCCGCACCCCGCGCGCCCCGGATCGAGGACCAAGTGCCCGCCTTCATCGCCTCGCGCATCCTGCAGGCCGTCCCGGTCGTGCTCGTGGTCGGCCTGATCGCCTACGCCATGTTCGCCTTCGTCGGCGACCCCGTGACCATCATGCTCGGCACCGACTACACGGAGGCGCAGCGGATCGCGCTCACCCGGCAGCTCGGCCTCGACCAGCCGTTCATCGTGCAGTACGCCAAGTTCATGTGGGCGGCTCTGCACGGCGAGTTCGGCATCAGCTACCGCCTGGCGCGTCCGGTCGCGGACCTGTTGGCCGAGCGGATGCCGGCGACGCTGGAGCTGGCGGCCACCGCCTCCGCCTTCGCGCTGCTGGTCGGCGTGCCGATGGGGGTCTATACCGGCATCCGGCGCGGGGCGGCGTCGCGGCTGTTCATGGTGTTCAGCCTGGTCGGCGTGTCGCTGCCGACGTTCCTCATCGGCATCCTGCTGATCCTGGTGTTCAGCGTCTGGCTCCAGGTGCTGCCGAGCTTCGGCCGGGGCGACGTGGTGCGTTTCCCGCATTGGAGCACCGGGTTCCTGACCGTAGGCGGCCTCAAGGCGCTGGTGCTGCCGGCGGTCACGCTGGGCTTGTTCCAGATGACGCTCATCATGCGCCTGGTGCGCTCCGAGATGCTGGAGGCGCTGCGGAGCGACTACGTGAAGTTCGCCCGCGCCCGGGGCCTGGGGCCGCGCGCCATCAACTTCGGCCACGCGCTCCGCAACACGCTGGTGCCGGTCGTCACCATCGCCGGGCTGCAGATCGGCGGCATCGTCGCGTTCTCCATCGTGACGGAGACGGTGTTCCAGTGGCCCGGCATGGGCCTGCTGTTCGTGCAGTCCGTGCAGGTGGCGGACGTGCCGGTGATGGCGGCCTACCTCATCATGATCTCGGTGCTGTTCGTGGGGATCAACCTGGTCGTCGATCTGCTGTACTACGCCGTCGATCCCCGCCTGCGGGTGGGCCGCGCTTGAGCACCACGGCGCAGCGCCCGCCCGGCGCATTGGCCCGCTGGTGGGACAGCGACCTCGCCTACAGCTTCCGACGCTCGCCCACGGCCGTCGCGGCGGCGCTGGTGCTGCTGGTGATCCTAGGGGGCGCCGCGCTGGCGCCGTGGGTCGCCCCGCACGACCCGCTCGACCTCGCGTCGCTGAACCTGATGGACAGCCGCATCCCGCCGGTCTGGGACGCGGAGGGGCAGTGGACGTTCCCGCTCGGCACGGACGACCAGGGGCGGGACATCCTGTCGGGCATCCTGTACGGCGTGCGGCTCAGCCTGGTGATCGGCGTGGGCGCGGTGCTGTTCGCGGTGGTGGTGGGCATCGCCGCCGGGCTGCTGGCGGGGTATGCCGGGGGCGTCCTGGACGCGGTGCTGATGCGGGTCGCCGACATCCAGCTCACCTTCCCGGCCATCCTGATCGCGCTCCTGGTCGATGGCGTGGTGACGGCGGCGCTGCCGCAGGAGATGCACGAGCGGCTCAAGGTGCAGGTGCTGATCTTCTCCATCGGCATCAGCTTCTGGCCGCAGTTCGCCCGCACCGTGCGCGGCTCGACGCTGGTGGAGCGGGGGCGGGAGTACGTCATGGCGGCGCGGGTGATCGGGCTGTCGTCCCCGCGCATCATGCTGACGCACATCCTGCCCAACGTGCTGGGGCCGGTGTCCGTCATCGGCACGCTGACCTTGGGCCTCGCCATCGTGACGGAGGCGACGCTCTCCTTCCTCGGCGTCGGGCTGCCGCCGTCCTCGCCTTCGGTGGGCACGCTCATCCGCATCGGCAACGACTTCCTGTTCAGCGGCGAGTGGTGGATGACGATCTTCCCGGGCGTCGCCCTCGTGCTGCTGGTCTTGTCGATCAACCTGCTGGGCGACTGGCTGCGCGACGCCCTGAACCCCAAATTGCGATGAGTCTGCTCGACGTGGACAACCTCGTCGTCGAGTTCCCGACCCGGCGCGGCGTGCTCCGCGCGCTCGACCACGTGTCCTTCTCCATCGCGCCGGGCGAGGTGCTGGGCGTGGTGGGGGAGAGC
>CAXTTB010000305.1:0-5010 GCA_964246905.1 uncultured Acetobacteraceae bacterium
GGAGAACAGCATGGAACTCGGGATCGTCGGCCTGGGCCGCATGGGCGGCAACATCAGCCAGCGCCTGATGCGCGCCGGGCACCGCACGGTCGTGTACGACCGGAACGAGGCGGCGGTGCATGGCCTTGCGGACAAGGGGGCGGCGCCGTCCAGCGGCCTGGCGGACATGGTGGCGAAGCTGTCGCCGCCGCGGGCCGTCTGGGTCATGCTGCCGGCGGGCCGGATCACCGAGACGACGGTGGCGGAGCTGGGCGAGCTGCTCAGCCCCGGCGACACCATCATCGACGGCGGCAATACCTTCTACAAGGACGACATCCGGCGGGCCAGGGAGCTTACGGCCAAGGGCATCACCTACGTCGATGTCGGCACGTCGGGCGGCATCTGGGGCATCGAGCGCGGCTACTGCATGATGATCGGCGGGGAGGACGCGGCGGTGCGGCGCCTCGACCCGATCTTCGCGGCGCTCGCACCCGGCATCGGCACCATCGAGCGGACGCCGGAGCGGGACGGGCATGACCCACGGGCGGAGCAGGGCTACATCCACGCGGGTCCGGCCGGCGCCGGGCACTTCGTCAAGATGGTGCACAACGGCATCGAGTACGGGATGATGCAGGCCTATGCCGAGGGCTTCGACATCCTGCAATCGAAGAACAGCGACCACCTGCCCGAAGCCGAGCGGTTCGACATCAACGTGTCCGAGGTCGCCGAGGTGTGGCGCCGCGGCAGCGTCGTCAGCTCCTGGCTGCTGGACCTCACCGCCATAGCACTGGCCAAGGACGGCGGCCTGGCGGCCTACCAGGGCGAGGTGGAGGACAGCGGCGAGGGGCGCTGGACGGTGGAGGCGGCCATCGAGCAGGCGGTGCCGGCGTCGGTGATCACCGCCAGCCTGTTCGCGCGCTTCGAGAGCCGGCGGCACCACAGCTTCGCCAACAAGCTGCTGTCGGCGATGCGCGCAGGCTTCGGCGGCCACGTGGAGCCGAAGACGCCGGGCGTGCTGCCGCAGCCGCTGCCGAAGCCCGCCGAGGTCAAGGTGCAGGAACACGAGCGGGAAACCTGAGCCGTGGCCGACGTTTCCGCCGCGCTGTCCGGTCCCGAGAACCTTGCGCCCGCCCTCCCGGCGCCGCCCTGCACTCTGGTGGTGTTCGGTGCCGGCGGCGACCTGACGAAGCGGCTGCTGATCCCGTCCATCTACAACATGCGCCAGGCCGGGCTGCTGCAGGACGGCTTCCAGGTCATCGGCGTGGACCGGGTGCAGCGCGACGACGAGGCCTACCGCGCCACCCTGACGGAGGCCATGCAGGGCTTCGCGTCCACCAAGGGCGGCGAGTTCGACCCGGGCGCGCTGGACGGCGACGCCTGGGGCTGGCTGCGCGGCCGGCTGTCCTACCAGGTGGGCGACCTGCTGGACGCCGGGACCTACGAGGCGTTGAAGCGCCGGGTCTCCGGCAACTGCGTGTTCTACCTCGCCGTCGCCGCCCGCTTCTTCGGCCCCGTGCTGACCCGGCTGGCCGATGGCGGGCTGATGGAGGAAGCGGAGGGCGCGTTCCGCCGCGTGGTGGTGGAGAAGCCGTTCGGCCACGACCTCGCCAGCGCCAAAGAACTCAACCAGTTGATCCTGGACAAGATGGACGAGAGCCAGGTGTACCGCATCGACCATTTCCTCGGCAAGGAGACGGTGCAGAACATCATGGCGCTGCGGTTCAGCAACGGCATCTTCGAGCCGCTGTGGAACCGCAACTACATCGACCACGTGCAGATCACCGCCGCCGAGACGGTGGGGGTGGAGAAGCGCGGCGCGTTCTACGAGCCGACCGGCGCGCTCAGGGACATGGTGCCGAACCACATGTTCCAGTTGCTGGCGATGACGGCGATGGAGCCGCCCAACAGCTTCGACGCCGACGCGGTGCGGTCGGAGAAGGCCAAGGTGCTGCAGGCGATCAAGCCGTTCGACGCGCAGAGCGTGGGGCGGGACGTGGTGCGCGGCCAGTACGCCGCGGGCCTTCTCGGGGGGCAGGACATGCCGGGCTACCGGGAGGAGCCGGACGTTGCCGCCGACAGCACCACCGAGACCTACGTCGCGCTGCGGTTCATGATCGACAACTTCCGCTGGGCCGGGGTGCCGTTCTACGTGCGGACCGGCAAGCGGATGGCGCTGCGCCGCACGGAGATCGCCGTGCACTTCAAGCAGGCGCCCTACTCGCTGTTCCGCGACACGCCGGTCCACAAGCTGACGCCGAACGTCATGGTGATCCACGTGCAGCCGAGCGAGGGCATCACGCTGAACATCAGCGGCAAGGTGCCGGGGCCGACGCTGCACCTGGGCCGGGTGGCGATGGATTTCCGCTATGCCGACTATTTCAACACCCCGGCCAACACGGGGTACGAGACGCTGCTGTACGACGTGATGATCGGCGACGCGACATTGTTCCAGCGCGCGGACAACGTGGATGCCGGCTGGGAGGTCGTGCAGCCGGTCCTCGACGAAATGGAGGCCGGGCGCAAGGCGGTGCAGTTCTATCCTGCCGGCTCGGCCGGCCCGACGGCGGCGGATACGCTGCTGGAGAGGGACGGTCGTCACTGGCTGGCGCTCGGCGCATGACCCGCCCCATCCGCCTCGTGGTGTCCGACGTGGACGGCACGCTGGTGCAGACCGACAAGTCGCTGGCGCCCGGCACCGTGGCCGCGGCCGGGCGGCTTCGCGCGGCCGGCATCCCGCTCGCCATCGTCAGCGCCCGCCCGCCGCGCGGCCTGCTGTGGATCGCGGCGGAGCTGGGGCTGTCGGGCCTGCTGGCCGGGTTCAACGGCGGCACCATCGCGCAGCCGGACGGCACCGTGGTGGAGCAGAAGACCGTGCCGCCGGACGCCGTGCGCACCGCGCTCGACCTGTTCGCCCGCAGCCACGTCAGCGCCTGGCTGTTCACCGCGGGGGAATGGCTGGCGCAGGACCCGGATGGGCCGCACGTGGACCATGAGCGGCACACCGTGCGCTTCAACGAGCGCATCGTCGAGAGCTTCGACCCCTACATCGGCCAGGCTGGCAAGGTGGTGGGCGTGACCGACGACGCCCCGTTGCTGGCCGGGCTGGAAACGGAGCTGCAGGCCATGCTTGGCGACACGGCCAATGCCAAGCGGTCGCAGACCTACTACCTCGACGTGACGCACCGCGCGGCGAACAAGGGCAACGCGGTCCGCATGTTGGCGGCGCAGGTGGGCGTGGACCTGGCGGAGGTGGCGGTGCTGGGCGACATGGAGAACGACTTGCCGATGTTCGACGTGGCGGGCTTCGCGGTCGCCATGGGCAACGCCTCGCCCGCCGTGCAGGCCCGCGCCGCCGCCGTCACCGGGACCAACGACGCCGAGGGCTGGGCGCAGGCGGTGGACCAGCTCATCCTGCCGAGGGGCCGCTGATGGATTTCGTCGCCGCCGACGCCCCGGCACTCGCCGCGCACGCCGCGGAGTGGATGACGGGCATCCTGGAGGCGCGGCCCGGGCCGTCCGCCGTCGCGCTGTCGGGCGGGTCCACGCCGAAGCTGCTGTACCAGGTGCTGGCGGCGCCCCCCTTCGTGGACCGGGTGCCGTGGGACCGGGTGCATTGGTTCTGGGGCGACGAGCGTTTCGTGCCGCAGGACGACGCGCGCAGCAACTACCGCATGACGATGGAGGCGATGCTGGGCCGGGTCGGCGCGCCCTCCGGCAACATCCATCCCGTCCCGACCGAGGGCATGTCGGCGGAGGAGGCCGCCGGGCGCTACCAGATCACGCTGCAGGCCCACCATGGCGGGCAGACGCTCGACCCGCTCCGCCCGCTGTTCGACATCGTGCTGCTGGGATTGGGCACCAACGGCCACACGGCGTCGCTGTTTCCCGACACGCCGGTATTGAAGGAGCGCACCGCCTGGGCCGCCGCGGTGACGCCCAAGGGCGAGCCGACGCGGATCACCCTCACCTACCCGGCGCTGGAAAGCTGCCGCCATGCCGCCTTCCTCGTGGCCGGGGCGGACAAACGGGACGTGCTGGCCCGGGTGCAGGCGGGGGCGATGGACCTGCCGGCGGCGCGTTACCATCCCACGGGGGAGCTGCTCTGGTTCGCCGACCAGGCGGCCTCGGGCTAGGAAGCCGGCGCGCTTGCCGCTATCGTCGCCGGCATGGCTGCGCCCCTCCCTTCCGTCCTGGTCGTCATGGGGGTTTCCGGCTCCGGCAAGACCACGGTCGGCGCGTTGCTGGCGGGGCGGCTCGGCTGGGAGTACGAGGACGGCGACGACTTCCACCCGCCGGAGAACGTCGCCAAGATGCGCGGCGGCACGCCGCTCGATGACGCCGACCGTTGGCCGTGGCTCGCGGCCATTGCCGCCTGGATCGACGCCACGCGCGCCGCCGGGCGGCACGGCGTGGTGGCGTGCCCAGCCTTGCGGCGCGCGCACCGCGACATCCTGCTTGGGAACCGGCCGGATGTGGGCCTGATTTACCTGCAGGGTGACAGGCACCTGATCGCGACCCGGCAGGCTGCCCGGCTGAACCATTACATGCCCGCCTCCCTGATGGACAGCCAGTTCGCAACCCTGGAGGAACCCATGCCCGACGAGCACCCCATCGTCGTTTCCGTGGCACCCCGGCCCGCGGAGATCGTGCAGGCGATCCTCGCGGATCTGCCCGGCGCCGCGTGATGCCGGACCTGGACCAGACGGGACTCAAGCAGCAGGCGGCGGAGGCGGCGGTCGCGGAGGTGCGGGACGGCATGGTCTTGGGCCTCGGCACCGGCTCCACCGCGGCGCTCGCGGTCGCGGTGCTGGGCGCGCGGGTGAAGGCCGGGCTGCGCGTCGTCGGCATCCCGACATCCGAGCGCACGGCGGAGCAGGCGAGGAGCCTGGGCATCCCCCTGGCGAGCTTCGCCGACCACACGCACATCGACCTCACCATCGACGGCGCGGACGAGGTGCACACGGGCACGCTCGACCTCATCAAGGGCCTGGGCGGCGCGTTGCTGCGGGAGAAGATCGTCGCCGCCGCCAG
>CAXTTB010000306.1:0-5010 GCA_964246905.1 uncultured Acetobacteraceae bacterium
CGACGATGCGGCGGGAGCGTCGGCCCGACGCATGGCATCGGTGTGGGATGGGGTGCTCACGTCGTCTCCGCTCGGCTTTGGCGGTTCCGTGTACAACCATGCCGCCCCCGGTGCGATAGTTCCGCTACGGTTGGGCCGGCTGCCCCGCACGTCTGTTCATTCGAGTGCGTGTTCCAACGCTGCCCGATGGCGGAGCATCCAGCTCGCGGCCCTTGTCCGCCATGTGATGCCCCAGAGAGCCGCGGGATCTCTGGTTTCCATCGTCACGTCAGCCTGTGCCGCTTGGTCGGCGGCATCGTGCACCGCAAAGGCGATCATCGTGTCGATGAAGCCGGCCCTGTCGGCACGGCCTAGACCATACCCGTCGAGCAGCAGCCGCACCTGCTTGGCGCGAACTTCCGGGGACGCCAGGCCGACGCGGCGGGCGACGTCGTCGTCATGCAGTTGAGCGTTGAGCCAGCAAGCCTGGGCCAGCTCGACGCGAAGATCGACCGGGCCTGCTTCCTCCCAGTCGATCAGCGCCACCGGACGCCCCGCCCGGGCGACGATGTTCCAGGGTCCGGTGTCGCAATGCCCCAAGACGCGGCGGCCGCTTCCAAGCGCCCGTCCGAACCAGGGACGCCAGCGTGCATCCTCCGGCACCTTGAACGACGCCGTTGCCTCGTGCAGCCGGCGCAGCATCGTCCCGATGAGGAACAGGGCTTCGTCCGGCCATGGCCCAGGGTGGACGAACTCCCCTTCGATAAACGAGACGGTCTCGCGGCCTGCGTCGTCGAACCCTGTTCCGACGACTCGTGGGGCAAAACCGAAGCCTGCCGCCTCAAGATGCCGAAGAAGTCGTATGATGGTGGAGGACCATGGCCCAGCACTTCGGAACACGGTGCCGCCAAGCCTGGTGACGCAGTTTCGCCCGCCGCCGGTCAAAGCCGTCTCGTTTTCCATCCGCTGACATTACACGATGACGGAAGCGAAGCCGCTCGTGCGTTCCACCACGAGCGGCCATTCAACAGGACCGACGATACGATTTCCGATGCGCTGCCACGCCCCCGCGGCGTCGCCCCCGCCTACTGCTGCGCCCCAGGCACGTTGTCCCGGTAGCGGCCCCAGTTGCCCGAAAGCTCGTTCACCACCGCACTCCCCGCCGCATACGTCGAGTTCAGCGACTCCGCGAACCCCGAGTACCCCGTGGCGTCCACCTCGCTCGCCAGAAGCTGCGCCGCGGTCTGGCCCGGCGGCGGCACCGAGTAGTCGCTCGCCCCGCGCAGCACCATCACCCGGTTCAGATCGACGGTCTTCACCTGGCTCAGGAAGGTCAGCGCCTGCATGTAGGCCGCGTCCTCCTCCGCCGTCGTGGTGAACACGCCCTGGCCCGAGGTCCAGTAGTCCACCCAGTTCTCCGCCCAGGTGTTCAGCAGGCTGCCGATCCAGAACGTCCCGGCCGCGAGCACGGCGCCCTTGGCGATGGCCGGCGGCTGCTGCGCCGCCGGGGCGTTGGTGTAGCGGGCGCGGAGCGCCTGCAGGTTCGCGTCATCGGCAAGCTGCACCGTGCTGGAGGAGAACTGGTACGCCCAGTCCACCAGGCCGGCGTTCAGGGTGAAGGCGTTGGCGCCGCTGTCGGTCGCGACCGGGGGCGTGGGCTGCTGGTACGGCGAGACCCGGCCGAACGGCACGTAGCCGGTCGTCCAGTCGGACGGGATCTCCCGCGCGTCGATCTCGTAGCCCAGGTCGCCATCGACGACCTGCGGCGCCCACACGGCGGACCCGACCGACCCCGTGTTGGGGTTGATCCCGGCGATGCCGGCCAGCAGCCAGTAGGCGTGGCTGAAGTCGAAGCGCGGGTCGTTGGCCAGCGCCGTGATCGAGGACGCCATGCGGGACGGGCCTTCGCCGGCGACGATGCCCAGCACGTGCTTCTCCGGGTTGTAGCGGAGCGGGTGGTAGCCCTGCGGGAACGGCACGACGTTCGGCAGCGGCAGCTTCTCGACCCAGTTCTGGAACTCGCCCGGCGTGTCGCCGGCGTCGTTGCCGATCTCGAACGCGGTGACGACGACCACCCGGACCTGTATCCGCCCGCGACGCTCGTCCTCGGCGTGGGCGAGCGAGGCGAAGGCCAGTGAGGCGCACAATGCGAGCGATGCAGTCTTGCCGATCATCCTGCTGTTCCTTTCCAACAATAAACGAAAACAGGCCCGATCACCCCTTCCGGGCGTTCCAGAAGATCGGGAACGGGCTGTCGAGCACGCCCTGCACGCTGTCCCGCATCGCCGCGGGCTGGAAGAACTGCCCGAGCGGCACGAAGGGCGCCTCCTCCCACACCGCCGCCTGGATCGCGTCCGTCGCCCGGCGGCGCCCGGCGTCGTCCGGTGCGTCGAACCAGTCGGTGCGGAGCTGCTCGATGCGCGGGCTGCTGGGCCAGCCGAACCAGGCGGCGGCGCCGTTGCCGAGGATCGGGTAATGGCCGCCGGGGTCGGCGGTGTTCAGCCCTTCCCACCCGGTGCAGAAGATGCTCCAGCCGCCCTTGTCCACCGGCTCCTTGCTCGCCCGGCGCTGCACCACCGTGCCCCAGTCGCTCGCCTGGTAATCGACGTTCAGCCCCAGTTGCAGAAGCAGGTCGCGCGTGACCTGGCAGAACGCTTCCAGCCACGGGTAGTCCGTCGGCGAGATGATGACGACGCGCTCCCCCTTGTAGCCCGCCTCCGCCACGAGGCGCTTGGCGGCGTCCAGGCTGCGCGGCCCGGTGATCGCGTCCATGCCCACGTCCGTCGCGGCCGGGGACCCCGGGGTGAACACGCCGACGCCGGTCCGGTAGGTCGTCGGGTCGCCGCCATACGCGGCCTGCATGAACGCGGCCTGGTCCGCCAGTTTCAGCACGGCCTGCCGCATCTTCACGTTGTCGAACGGCGGGTGCAGGTGGTTGAAGCGGATGATCTCGATGGCGCCGATGCTGGTCATCGGCACGACCTTCACCCCGCGCATCCGGCGGAGCTGCGGCAGCAGGTCGGCGATGGGCGTCTGCCACCAGTCCTCCTCCCCCGTCTGCATCGCCGCCGCGGCGGTGGCGCTGTCCGGGATGATGTTCCATTCCACCCGGTCGAAATGGACGGCCTTGCCGCCCGCGGTGAAGTCCGCCGCCTCCTGCCGCGGCACGTAGCCGTCGAACCGGGCATAGGCCGCGAGCGACCCCGGCGTCCACTCGTCGCGCAGGAAGCGGAACGGGCCGGACCCCGTGAAGTCGGTGATCTGGGTGAAGGCGTCGGTCCGCGCCACCCGCTCCGGCATGATGAAGCACACGTTGGCCGCGGGTTTTGCGAGGGCGGCCGCCAGCAGCGGGAACGGCTTCTTGAGCCGGACCGTGAAGCTCCGGTCGTCAGGCGCCGCCATGCCGTCGAGCTGCGCCGCCAGGCGCTGGCCGAAGCCGTCGCGCCTGCTCCACCGGGCGATGGAGGCGATGCAATCCAGGCCCCGGACCGGGGTGCCGTCATGGAAGCGCAGGCCCTCGCGCAGGCGGAAGGTCCAGGCGAGCCTGTCCTCCGACACTTCGTGGCCCTCGACCATCTGCGGCCTGGGGGCGAGGGTGCGGTCCACGCCGAACAGGGTGTCATAGATCAGGAAGCCGTGGTTGCGGGCGACCGTGGTGGTGGTCCAGATCGGGTCGGGGTTCGCGAGGTTGCCCTCCGGGATGAAGCGCAGCGTGCGCGCGGCCGCCCCTTGGGCGATGGAGGGCCGGGGCAGCGCGCCGGCGAGCGCCGCGGCGGCCAGAAGCTCTCGTCGTCTCCATGGCCGTCTCATGGGGGGCGCCTCCGCTTGGGTGGCATCGCACAAGCAAGCGGAGTGCCAGGACGGGGCTTACGCCTCCTCGGCCTTCGGCAGGCCCATCTCCACCAGCCGCGCGTACAGCCCGGCGCCGAACGGGATCGCCGCGTCGTTGAACATGTAGCCCGGGTGGTGCGGGGAGAAGCCGGGGCCGTTGCCGAGGTTCAGGTAGGCGCCGGGCACCTGCTCCAGCATGAAGGCGAAGTCCTCCGACCCCATCACCGGCGGCTTGTCCGTGATGAGCTGCGCCTCGCCCACCAGGTCCCGCACGGCGTCCATGACGGCCACGGTTGGCTCCGGGCTGTTCACCGTCGGCGCGAATATCAGCCGCCAATCGAGGCTGGCCGTCGCGCCGAACCCGGCGGCGACGCCTTCGGCCAGGCGGCGCATCGCGTCCTCGATCTCCTGGCCCACTTCGCGGGCGAAGAAGCGCGCGGTGCCGGACAGGGTGGCCGTTTGCGGGATCACGTTGTAGGCGTCGCCGCCCACGACCTTGGTCACGCTCACCACCGCCGGGTCGCGCGGGGAGAGGGTGCGGGAGACGATGGACTGCAGGGCGGTGGCGAGATGGCAGGCGGTCAGCACGGGGTCGATGCTTTCCTCCGGCCGGGCGCCGTGCGACCCCTTGCCGCGCACCGCGATGTCGAAGAACGCGCCGCCCGCCATGGCCGGGCCTTCGCGCACGGCGAAGCTGCCGATGTCCATGCCGGTGCGGTTGTGCATCCCGTAGATCGCGTCGCACGGGAACCGCTCGAACAGCCGGTCCGCCAGCATGGCGAGCGCGCCGCCGCAGCCCTCTTCGCCGGGCTGGAAGATGAGGTTGACGGTGCCGCTGAAGTTGCGGGTCTCCGCCAGGTACTTGGCGGCGCCCAGCAGCATGGTGGTGTGCCCGTCATGCCCGCAGGCGTGCATCCGGCCCGGCGCCGTGTAGCGGAACGGCAGGTCCGTCGCCTCCTCGATGGGCAGCGCGTCCATGTCGGCGCGCAGGCCCACCGCGCGGTTGCCGGACCCCTCGCGCAGCACGCCCACGACGCCGGTGCCGCCGATGCCGCGATGCACCTCGATCCCCCATTCCTCCAGCTTGCGCGCCACGAGGTCGGCGGTGCGGTGCTCCTCCATGCCGAGTTCCGGGTGGGCGTGGAGGTCGTGGCGGATCGCGGTGAGGGCGGGGTGGTCGCGGCGGATGTGGTCGATGGG
>CAXTTB010000307.1:0-4483 GCA_964246905.1 uncultured Acetobacteraceae bacterium
ACAACTATGCCGCCCACAAGCACCCGAAGGTCGTCGAATGGCTCGGGCGGCATCCTCGCTTCACCTTCCATTTCACGCCCACCTCCGCCTCTTGGATCAACGCCGTCGAGGGCTTCTTCACCACGCTGACCAAGCGCCGCTTGAAGCGCGGCGTGTTCCACTCCCTGGTGGCCTTGCAAGCGACCATCGAGCGTTTCGTCGCAGAGGCGAACGCCAACCCGAAACCCTTCTGCTGGACAAAGGACCCAGACAAAATTATCGCCGCCGTCAGGCGCGGGCACCAAGCGTTAGACTCGATCCAATAAGCTTCTGCGGGGCGCTCTGGGAAAGGCGCTGCCGGATGCGCAGGAGCGCCGTCTGGCACGTCTGCTCGGCCGCAAGGACGAGACCGCCTACGGAGCGAGCATCGGCCGCACGGAGGAGGCTTGGCAGACAGTCGAGGGCCTCGATCAGTTCGGTTCATGGGCGAAGAGCATGCTGGCCGCCAGGAAAGTCGTCATCGTCACCGGGGCGACGACTGACCCTTGGCCGGTTTCCTGCCACCAATGGCCACCCGGCTTGCAAAAAACACCAGGATGCGCCAACCGGCCCCCAGGACCGGGGACATACGCACTCTCCGCGCCTGACATCCCGGCCCGAGGGGCCGGACGGAGCGTCGCCGTCATCGCCTCGAAGGCTTCCCCTGTGCCGACCTGCCGCACTTCCCGCATGCGGCACGCCCGCATGAACGACGCGCTTGTCGCCGACGGTCAAGTGACGTTCGAACGTGCCCATGGCCGCCAGTCCTGCGCCTGGGCAGCCTGGGCCTGGGATGGGGCACTCATCCCACGTTGCCTTTGTCCACCCGGCGCCCCTGGTCATCGACGACGGGTCCTCCGTCCTCCTTGTTGAAAGCGCCGTCCTGCTCCCGGGTCAGCAGGCTCAGCACCGTTTCGGACGGCCTGCGCAGGCGCACGCCGAGCGGCGTCACGACGATGGGCCGGTTGATGAGGACGGGGTGTTCGTGGGCATCCATGACGCTTGGGCGTCGTCGGCCGCATCCGGCCACCGGCAGCGCGTGCATCGTTCTGCGTGATCCCACGTCGGCAGGCGGCACCTCCAGCCGCTTGCTCCACCGGGACCGTAGCCATCTTTGCGCCGGCGCCCGATGCCTTGGCCACCTTACCGATGTTCATGCGCACCTCCGGTCCGCCATCCGCATCAGGGTTTCCGTCCTGGGAAGCTCAGGTCGCCCAACCCGCACCTTGACCTTCCCACGGTGGGAAGCACCATGTTCCGGTCTCGCAGTTCCGGTCTCGCAGTTCCGGTCTCGCAGTTCCGGTCTCGCAGTTCCGGTCCGCACGTCGGCGAACCGCGCGAGGGATCATGGACGAGCATCAAGGCGGCCACGACCACAAGCACGCGCCGGGCTGCTGCGGAGGCAGCGGCAAGGCCAGCAAACCCGGTGCGGCAACCATGGTCACTGATCCGGTCTGCGGGATGGGAGTGGACCCGGCGACCTCGAAGCACCGCTTCGACCATGCCGGGACGACCCACCACTTCTGCTCCGCAGGCTGCCGGACGAAGTTCGCGGCGGACCCGGCGGCATACCTGCGGCCAAAGATCACGGCCCCGGCACCCGCTGCGCCGGGTGCGATCTACACCTGCCCGATGCACCCGCAGGTTCGCCAGGTCGGCCCCGGCAGTTGCCCGATCTGCGGGATGGCGCTGGAGCCTGTCGAGGCGACGGCCGAGGCCGCGCCGAACCACGAACTCGCCGACATGACGCGCCGATCCTGGATCGGACTGGTTCTGACGCTGCCCGTGTTCATCCTGGAAATGGGCGGCCACATCCCGGCACTTGGCCTGCACGGCCTCGTGCCGATGCAGACCTCCACGTGGATCCAGTTCGCCCTGACGACGCCCGTGGTCCTGTGGGCGGGGTGGCCGTTCTTCCAGCGCGGGTGGGCGTCGGTCGTCAGCCGCCACCTGAACATGTTCACGCTCATCGCGCTGGGAACCGGGGCGGCCTACCTCTACAGCCTGGCCGCCACCTTCGCGCCGGGCATCTTCCCCGCGGGCTTCCGCGGCATGGACGGCGCCGTCGCCGCCTACTACGAGGCGGCCGCCGTCATCACCGTGCTCGTGCTGCTCGGCCAGGTGCTCGAACTGCGTGCCCGCGAGCAGACCGGCGGCGCCATCCGCGCCCTGCTGAACCTGGCGCCCAAAACGGCGCGCCGCCTGCGCGACGGCGCCGGCGACGAGGAGATCCGCATCGACCAGGTTGCGGTCGGCGACCTCCTGCGCGTCCGCCCCGGCGACGCCGTGCCCGTGGATGGCGTGGTCGTGGACGGCAGCAGCGCCGTGGACGAATCCATGGTCACCGGCGAGTCCATGCCGTCGGCCAAGGAGACGGGCGGCAAGCTGATCGGCGGCACGGTGAACGGCACAGGCGCCCTCGTCATGCGGGCGGACCGGGTCGGGTCGGACACCATGCTGGCGCGCATCGTCGCCATGGTGTCGGAAGCCCAGCGCAGCCGGGCGCCGATCCAGCGGCTGGCCGACGCCGTCGCGGGCTGCTTCGTCCCCGCCGTCCTTGCCGCCGCCGCGATGGCGTTCATGGCCTGGTCGTTCTGGGGACCGGCGCCGTCGCTGTCCTACGCCCTGATCGCGGCCGTCTCGGTCGTCATCATCGCCTGCCCCTGCGCGCTCGGACTGGCCACGCCGATGTCGATCGGGGTGGGCGTCGGCAAGGGAGCCGGTGCGGGCATCCTCATCAGGTCGGCCGAGGCGCTGGAGCGCATGGAGAAGGTCAACACCCTGGTCGTGGACAAGACCGGCACGCTGACCGAGGGCAAGCCGAAGGTGACAGCGGTCGTCACGGCGCCGGGCACAGCCGAGGCCGACCTGCTCTCGCTCGCGGCCAGCCTGGAACGGTCGAGCGAGCACCCGCTCGCCGCGGCCATCGTGAACGCGGCCAAGGCGGCGAACGCCGCAGTCTCGGACCCGACCGATTTCGCATCCGTGACCGGCAAGGGCGTCACCGGGAAGGTCCACGGCCGTGCCGTCGCACTGGGCAACGCCGCGCTGATGGCGGACGCTGGCGTGGGCTTGGGCGAGCTTGCACGCAAGGCAAACGAGTTGCGCGGGGACGGCGCCACCGCACTGTTCGTCGCCGTCGATGGCAAGCCAGCGGGCGTCGTCGCGATCGCCGACCCGATCAAGCCGACGGCGAAGGCGGCAATCGACGCCCTTAAGGCGGACCGCATCCACGTCGTGATGCTGACCGGCGACAACCGAACAACCGCCGAGGCCGTGGCGCGCAGGCTCGGCATCGGCGACGTGCACGCTGACGTGCTCCCGGACGACAAGCGCCGGATCGTCCGGGAGCTGAAGGCGGACGGCAGGGTGGTCGCCATGGCGGGAGACGGCGTGAACGACGCGCCCGCGTTGGCGGAGGCGGACGTCGGCATCGCGATGGGCACCGGAACGGAGGTGGCCATCCAGAGCGCCGGGGTGACCCTGGTCAGGGGCGACCTGGCGGGCATCGTGCGGGCGCGGACCCTGAGCCGGATGACCATGCGCAACATCCGCCAGAACCTGGTGTTCGCCTTCGCCTACAACGTCGTCGGCATCCCGGTCGCGGCGGGCGTCCTCTATCCGCTGTTCGGCATCCTGCTCAGCCCGGCGGTCGCGGCCCTGGCCATGTCGCTGAGTTCGGTGTCGGTGATAGCGAACGCCCTTCGCCTGCGGGCGGCCAAGCTGTGAGGGAAATCGCGCTTGACCTTCCCCCATTGGAAGGGTGCATCACCTCGCCAATGGCGGAGACCTCGATGCAGACCTTCGATGTGAGCGGCATGACCTGCGGCCATTGCGTGCGCGCCGTGACCGAGGCGGTGCGCGGCGTCGATCCGGCGGCCGTCGTGGAGGTGGATCTCAAGACGGGGAAGGTCACCGTCCGGGATGGGAAGGCTCCGGCGAGCATGATCCGGGACGTCATCGCCGCAGAGGGCTATCCCACCGAGCAGGCCTCCTAGTCACTCCGTGCGGCCGAACTCGACATCCATGTCCCGCAGACCATATCGTCATCCCATGGTCCTGGCCCGCCTCCGCCGGTGTGCATGGGTGCTGATCCTGGTGCTGCTCACCGGGGTGAGCCTGCCCGTACTCGCGTCCGCCACTCCGGGGCACTCCGCAGGTCATGGCGCGCGCGCGACGGTGACTCACGTCCACGCGGACGGATCCGTTCACAGCCATGCAGCGCCCGGCGAGCCATGGGTAGCCGGTGTCGGCCTGGCCGGCTCGAACGAGAGGCCCTCGCACTGCCCTTGCTGCCTGACGGACGCAGCCTGCGCCCTGTCCTGCTTCGGGGTGGCGGTAGTCCCGACCCTCGCTGACTGGACGCTCCTGCCGACGAACACGTCCTGGCTGTTCGCGGTGGCCGAGTTGCCGTCAGGCGTCGCACCCTCGGGCGACCTCGACCCTCCCAGACCCGTCTCCGTCC
>CAXTTB010000307.1:4493-5005 GCA_964246905.1 uncultured Acetobacteraceae bacterium
GCCCGTGGGCCCGCCGGGCGCCCCCCCCGCGCGCCCCCGCCCCCCCCCCCCCCCCGGCGGCCCCCCCCCCCCCCGCGGGGGGGGGCCCACGACGCCCTTTTTGTGCCTTCGGGCACCCCGGGGCGTCCCGCCGAACGGATGAAGCCCGCGCCAAGCCGCGGGCCTGCGACGAGGACCACCATGCCCTCCCTCACCTTCCGGCTGGCGCTGCTCGCGCTGGCCGCCCTGCCCGTTGCCGGGCGGGCCTCCCGCGCCCAGGGCTTCATCTCCCCGGGTGCGCGCGCACTGCCCCCGGTTGGACAGCCAGGGAACGCCCCGGCACGGCCCGCACCCGCTCCGCCCTTGTCGGCGCCGCCCGGAGCCGGACGCTCACTGCCGGACCTGGGCCTGCCGGACACCGACGCCATCACTGCTCCCTCGCCGGATGCGGTCGATGCAGGCACGCCTCCGGCTTCCGCGAGGGCGGCCCTGCCACCGTCCAGGCCCGTCGTGCGGCCTTCCACCCTGCCGCC
>CAXTTB010000308.1:0-4938 GCA_964246905.1 uncultured Acetobacteraceae bacterium
GGCGCCGGTGTTCAACAACGCCGGGCAGCACTGGAACCACATCCTGTTCTGGCAGAACATGTCGCCGCAGGGCGGCGGCATCCCCGGCACCCTGGAGAGCAAGATCACGGGCGACTTCGGCAGCGTCCAGGCGTTCAAGGATGCGTTCAAGGCCGCCGCCGTGGGCCAGTTCGGCTCCGGCTGGGCCTGGCTGGTGCTCGGCACCGACGGCAAGCTGAAAGTGACCAAGACGCCGAACGGCTCCAACCCGCTGGCGACCGGCGAAGGCAAGGCATTGCTCGGCTGCGACGTGTGGGAGCACAGCTACTACCTGGACTTCCGCAACCGCCGCCCGGACTACGTGAGCAACTGGCTGGACAAGATCGCCAACTACGAGTTCGCCGCAAGCCAGATGGCCTGAGCCGCCGGGTTCCCTCCCCCTCGCGCGGGGGGAGGGAGCGCGTTCAGCCGGGCTTCGCGTCGTTCGCGGCGACCGGCTTCATCACCGTCGTGATGGTGTCGCGCATCACGGTCACGCGGACGTTCGGGGCGATATCGACCTCGATCTCGTCGCTGCCCTCCTTGACCCGCTGCACCGTGCCGAGGATGCCGCCCGCCGTCACCACGCGGTCTCCCCGGCGCAGGGCCGCCAGCATCGCCTTCATCTCCTTGGCCCGCGTCTGCTGCGGACGGATCAGCAGGAAGTAGAACACGCCGAAGATCAGCACCAGCGGCAGGAACTGCGTCACGCCGCCCAGCAGTCCGGCGGCGTCCTGGGCGTAGGCGGGGGAGATCAGCATGGTCATCCTGGGTTGCCGTGGTTGCGCCGGGACCATAGTTTCAGGCCCGGCCCCGTCAAGCCGTCACCCCGGCCGTTACTTCAAGGAGTTCCGTTGGATACAGCATTGCTGACCCGCATCGCCGACGCGCTGGACCGCCTGGCGCCGCCGCCGCCCCCCGCGCCGGACCTCCGCGGCGCCGACGCCTATGTTTGGGAGCCGTCGCCGGCGCACCTGGTCCCGGTGCCGCGCGTGTCCCGGGTCGATATCGGCCTGCTGCAGGGCGTGGAGCGGCAGAAGCGGCAGGTGCTCGACAACACCATGCGCTTCGCCCGCGGCCTGCCGGCCAACAACGCCATGCTGTGGGGCGCCCGCGGCATGGGCAAGTCCTCCCTGGTCAAGGCCGCGCACGCCGCCGCCAACCAGGACACCCCTGGCTGCCTCGCGCTCATCGAGATCCACCGGGAGGACATCCGCACCCTGCCCGACCTCTTGAACCTGCTGCGCGGACGCCCTCGCCGCTGCCTGATCCTGTGCGACGACCTGTCGTTCGAGCGGGAGGACGCCGACTACAAGGCGCTGAAATCCGTGCTGGACGGCGGCATCGAGGGGCGTCCGTCCAACGTGCTGTTCTACGCCACCAGCAACCGCCGCCACCTGATGCCGCGCGACATGATCGACAACGAGCGGTCCACGGCGATCAACCCGGGCGAGGCCGTCGAGGAGAAGGTCTCGCTCTCCGACCGCTTCGGCCTGTGGATCGGCTTCCACAACTGCGACCAGGAGGCGTTCTTCGCCATGGTGGACGGCTATGCCGACCAGCTCGCCCTGCCCATCGGGCGCGACGCGCTGCACGCGGGGGCCGTCGAGTGGTCGGTGACGCGCGGCGCCCGGTCCGGCCGGGTCGCCTGGCAGTTCATCGAGGACCTGGCCGGCCGCCTCGGCGTGGCCCGCCCGCAGGAGGACGCAGCATGAGCGAGGTCGCGCAGGGTTCCGGCTTCCACCGCCGCCGCGTCGGCGACGTGCTGGTGACGGCCATCAATGACGGGATGCTCGACCTGCCGCTCGGCGCGATGTCCGGCATCGAGGCGGAGGCCGCCTCGGCGATGCTGCAAGAGGCGTTCCTCGCGCCCGGGCTGCGGCCGAGCGTCAACGCGTTCCTGATCCAGGGCCATGGGGCCACGGTCCTGATCGACACGGGCGGCGGCACGATGGCGCCGACGCTGGGCCGCCTCCAGGGCGGCTTGGCGGCGGCCGGGGTCGCGCCGGGCGACGTGGACACGGTTGTGATGACCCACCTGCACCCCGACCATACCGGCGGCCTGACCAGCCCGGCGGGCGAAGCGGTCTTCTCGAAAGCCGAGCTTGTCATCGCCCAGCCAGAGGCCGACTTCTGGCTGAACGAGGCCGTGGCCGCCGCCGCCCCCGAAGACAGGAAGGCGTACTTCGCCGGGGCGCAGGCTGCGGTCGCGCCTTATCGGTCCCGGATGCGCCTGTTCACTGGCGCCGGCAACGTGGCGCCGGGCCTCCAGGCGCACCCGCTGCCGGGCCATACGCCGGGACATACGGGCTACCTCGTGACCTCTGGCGGCGCGGCGCTGCTGATCTGGGGCGACGTGCTGCATGTGCAGGACGTGCAGTTGCGCCGGCCCGAGGTGGGCATGGTCTTCGACGCGGACCCCGAGGAGGCCACGCGGAACCGCCTCCGCGTGCTCGACATGGCAGCAAAGGACCGGCTGATGATCGCCGGGATGCACCTGCACTTCCCGGCCTTCTCGCATGTGCGGAAGCTGCCGGAAGGCTACGCCCTGGTGCCCGACGCCTGGTCAGGCACCGTGTAGCACCTCGACCCCGCCCATGTAGGGCAGCAGCGCCGGCGGCACGCGGATGGTGCCGTCCGCCTGCTGGTAGGTTTCCATCACGGCGATCAGCGCCCGCCCGACCGCGGTGCCGGAGCCGTTCAGCGTGTGCACGAACCCGGCCGCCTTGCCGTCCGCGCCGCGGAACCGGGCGTTCATGCGCCGGGCCTGGAAGGCGCGGGTGTTGGAGCAGGAGCTGATCTCCCGCCACGCCCCCTGGCCGGGCAGCCAGACCTCCAGGTCGTAGGTCTTCACCGCGCCGAACCCGGTGTCCCCGGCGCAGAGCAGCATCCGGCGGTAGGGCAGGCCGAGCGCCTCCAAGACCGCCTCCGCGCAGGCCGTCATGCGCTCGTGCTCGGCGTCGCTGGCGTCGGGATGGGTGATGCTGACCATCTCCACCTTGCGGAACTGGTGCTGGCGCAGCATCCCGCGGGTGTCGCGCCCGGCGGAACCGGCCTCGCTGCGGAAGCATTCCGACAGCGCCGTGACCCGCATGGGCAGGCGGTCCAGGGCCACGATCTCGTCCATCGCCAGGCTGGTCAGCGGCACCTCGGCGGTAGGAATCAGCCAGCGTCCGTCCGTCGTGTGGAACAGGTCGTCGGCGAACTTCGGCAGCTTGTCGGTGCCGTAGGCGGCGGCGTCGTTGACCAGCAGCGGCACCTGGGTCTCGGTGTAGCCGTGCCGCGTCGTGTGCAGGTCCAGCATGAACTGGCCGAGGGCACGCTCCAGCCGGGCCAGGCCGCCGCGCAGGATGGTGAACCGGCTGCCGGACATGCGCGCCGCCCGCTCGAAGTCCATGAGGCCCATCGCCTCGCCGAGCTGGAAGTGCTCCAGCGGAGGGAAGTCGAACTCGGGCAGGTGGCCCACCTGCTTGACCACCACGTTGGCCGTCTCGTCCAAGCCCTCCGGCACGTCGGGGTCGAGCAGGTTGGGCAGCGACTCCAACTCGCGCCGGATGGCCCCGTCGAGCGCGTCGGCCCGCCCCTCCAGCGCCGCCATCTCGTCCCGCAGCCCCGTGGCCTCCGCCTCCATCGCCGCCGTGTCCGCGCCGGCGCGGCGGCCCTGGCCGACCTGCTTGGCGAGCATGTTGCGCCGGGACTGCTTGTCCTGCACGGCCGCAAGCGCCGCCCGGCGCTCGGCATCCACCTCCAGCAGGCGGTCCGCCATCGCCGGCAGGCCGCGCCGGGCCATGGCGGCGTCGAAGGCGGCAGGGCCAGCGCGGAGCGCGCGGAGGTCATGCATCAGGCATCGACCGGCTTGGTCTCGACCCACCCGGCCGTGAGGATGGAGATCTCGTAGAGCGCGATCAGCGGCACCGCCAGGCCGGTCTGCGTGATCACGTCAGGGGGCGTGATGATGGCGGCCACGACGAACATGCCGACATAGGCGTAGCGCCGGTACTTCTTCAAGCCGCGCGAGGAGACGATGCCGACCTTGGCCAGCAGCGTCAGCAGCACCGGCAACTGGAACGCCAGGCCGAAGGCGAAGATCAGCCGCATGACCAGGCCGAGGTACTCGCTGACCTTCGCCTCCAACTGCACCGGCAGGCCGCCGCCGCCGTCGGGCGACTCGAAGCTCAGGAAGAACGTCCAGGCGGCAGGGAACACGAAGTAGTAGGCAAGCGCGGCACCCGCGACGAACAGCACCGGGGTCGCGACCAGGAACGGCAGGAACGCCCGCTTCTCGCTGCGGTACAGGCCCGGCGCCACGAACAGCCAGACCTGCGACGCGACGACGGGGAAGGAGATGAACGCCGCGCCGAAGAAGGCGACCTTGAGGTAGGTGAAGAACGCCTCGTACAGCGCCGTGAAGATCAGCCGGCGGTTCTGCCCGGTCTTGCTGACCAGGATGTCCGCCAGCGGCTGCGCCAGGAAGGAGTAGATGGCCCGGCTGAAGTAGTAGCAGAGGGCGAAGCAGATCAGGAACGCGCCCATGGACCACAGCAGCCGGGTCCGCAGCTCGATCAGGTGGTCGAGCAACGGCATGGGCTTGTCGTTGATCGGGTCTTCGGCCGGTATCTGCTGCGTATCCACGGTCTGGCCTTAAGCGTGCGGCGCCGGGTGGGTCGCAGGCTCATGCTGGGCGGGCAAGGCGGGCGGCGCGGCGCGCGGGTCGGTGTAGGCGGGCACGGTGGCCTCGGCCGGGATGGCGGCGGGCGCCGGGTCGGATGCGGCGATGGCGGGCGGCTCATGCAGCGCCGGGGCGTCCTCGGCTGGGACCACGGGCGTCCCCGGGGGCGGGGCCGGGTTGTACGGGCGCTCGTTGATGGTGCGGCGGCGCGAGCCGTCGTTGTCCCCGGCGTTCAGGATCTTGCCCTTGAT
>CAXTTB010000309.1:0-2358 GCA_964246905.1 uncultured Acetobacteraceae bacterium
CGGCACCCGGCGCCCGCCGCTGCCCCATGCCCACAAAAAGGGCTGCCCGGTTCCGCCGGGACGGCCGATCAGGAATCAGCGATGTTTGCAGTGATCCGCACCGGCGGAAAACAATACCGCGTCACGCCCAACGCCGTGCTGAAAGTGGAGAAGCTGCCCGGCGATGCCGGGGAGACCATCACCTTCAGCGACGTGCTCGCCGTCGGCAGCGACGCCGGCACCACCATCGGCGCGCCCCTCGTGCCCGGCGCCACCGTCACGGCCACCGTGATCGCGCAGGACCGGCTCGACAAGATCGTCATCTTCAAGAAGCGCCGCCGGCAGAACAGCCGCCGCAAGAACGGCCACCGCCAGCACGTCACCGTGCTGCGCGTCGCCGGCATCGCCGCGGACGGCCATGCCATGCCGGAACCTGCGGCCACGCCGACGCCCGCGCCGGTTGAACCCGCGGCGGAGCCGCCGATTGAACCCAACGCTCCGGCTGCCGATATCCTGCCGAACACCAATGCCGACCCCGGCGCGGCCGTCGATCCCGTTTAAGGAGCACCCAGCGAATGGCCCACAAGAAAGCAGGCGGCTCGTCCCGCAACGGCCGTGATACCGCCGGCCGGCGCCTCGGCGTGAAGAAGTTCGGCGGCGAGGCCGTGGAGGCCGGCAACATCATCATCCGCCAGCGCGGCACCAAGATGAAGCCCGGCCTGCACGTCGGCCTGGGCAAGGACCACACGATCTTCGCCCTCGTCCCCGGCCACGTGAAGTTCCAGCGCAAGGCGGAGGGCCGGGTGCACGTCTCGGTCGAGCCGCTGGCGACGCCCGAGGCCGCCAACGACAGCGCCCCGCCGGCCGCCGTGGCTGCCGAGTAGCACGGCGCCGCCCGCCATCAACGGTTCCGGGGGTCGGCGCAAGCCGGCCCCTTTCGCATTTTCAGGCACGCAGTCCCATGAAGTTCCTCGACCAGGCCAAGATCTACCTCCGCTCCGGCGACGGCGGGAACGGCGTGGTGGCGTTCCGGCGGGAGAAGTTCATGGAGTTCGGCGGCCCGGACGGCGGCGACGGCGGGCGCGGCGGCGACGTCATCTTCACGGCGGAGCAGAACCTCAACACCCTGATCGACTTCCGCTACACCCAGCACTTCCGCGCTCCCAAGGGCGGCAACGGCGCCGGCAGCGACCGCACCGGCGCCGGCGCCCGCGACGTGGTGATCCCCGTCCCCGTCGGCACCCAGATCATCGCGGAGGACAAGGAGACCCTGCTCGCCGACCTCGACGAACCCGGCAAGCGCGTCGTCTTGTGCCGCGGCGGCGACGGCGGCCATGGCAACACCCACTTCAAGTCCAGCACCAACCGCGCCCCGCGCAAGGCGACGCCGGGCTGGCCCGGCGAGGAGCGGTGGGTGTGGCTGCGGCTCAAGCTGATCGCCGACGTGGGCCTGGTCGGGCTGCCGAACGCGGGCAAGAGCACGTTCCTGTCCGTCGTCTCCGCCGCCCGGCCGAAGATCGCCGACTACCCCTTCACCACGTTGCACCCCCAGCTCGGCGTCGTGCGCCTGTCGCACGCGGAGGAGTTCGTGATCGCCGACATCCCCGGCCTGATCCGCGGCGCGCATGAGGGGGCCGGGCTGGGCGACCGCTTCCTCGGCCACGTGGAACGCTGCGCCGTGCTGCTGCACCTGATCGACGGCGCGGGCGGCAACGTGGTCCGGGCATGGCGCACGGTGCGGGAGGAGCTGCGCGCCTATGGCGGCGGTTTGGCAGAGAAGCCGGAGCTGCTGGTGCTGAACAAGTCGGACGCGATGACCGCGCGGGAAGCCACGTCACGCCGGACGGCGCTGGAGAAGGCGTCGGGCCAGGAGGTCATGCTGCTGTCGGGCGCGACGCAGGACAACCTGCCCGCCGTGCTGCGCGCGCTGATGGGCCGGGTGCACGCGGCGCGTAAGGCACCTGCCGCCCTCGAACTGGCGTGACGCCCCGGCTCGACCAGGCCCGGCTGCTGGTCGTGAAGATCGGCAGCGCGCTGGTCGTGGACCGGGCGGAGCCGCGCACGGCGTGGCTCGATGGCGTCGCCGCGGACATCGCCGACGCCCGGGCGCGCGGCGCGTCGGTGCTCGTGGTGTCGTCCGGCGCCATCGCGCTCGCCCGCTCGGCGCTCGGCCTGTCCCAGCCCCGGCTGCGGCTGGAGGAGAAGCAGGCGGCGGCGGCGGTGGGGCAGATCCGCCTGGCGCAGGCCTGGACGGCGGCGCTGGCCGCGCACGGCATGGTCGCGGCGCAGCTCCTGCTGACGCTGGAGGACACGGAGGACCGCCGCCGCTACCTCAACGCCCGCGCCACGCTGACGACGCTGCTGGGCCTCGGCTGCGTC
>CAXTTB010000309.1:2368-4934 GCA_964246905.1 uncultured Acetobacteraceae bacterium
CACGCTGATGAACAACGCCGACCGGGTGCGCGGCGCCCGCCGGGCGGCGCGCGGCGCGGAGATGGGCCCGGCGGACCAGCTCGGCCTCTTGTCCGACATCGACGGCCGCTACACCGCCGACCCCAAACGCGACCCGGCGGCGCGGCACATCCCGGAGGTCCCCGCCCTCACCGCGGAGATCGAGGCGATGGGCGGCGACCCGCCGCCGGGCTACTCCAGCGGGGGCATGAGGACCAAGCTGGCCGCGGCGCGGATCGCGACGCAGGCCGGCTGCGCCATGGCCATCGCGGTGGGCCAAATCGCGCACCCGCTGCGCCGGCTCGCGGAGGGCGGGCGCTGCACCTGGTTCCTGCCGGCGCCCGATGGCCGCAGCGCCCGCAAACGCTGGATCGCCGGCAGCCTGCACCCTGCCGGGCGCCTGGTCGTGGACCACGGCGCGGCCCGTGCGCTCCTGGCCGGGCGCTCCCTGCTGCCCGCGGGCGTGCGCGGCGTGCATGGCGAGTTCGAGCGCGGCGACGCCGTGCTGGTGCAGGACTTTGCCGGCGACACCCTGGCCCGCGGCCTGTCCGCCTACGCCAGCGCCGACGCGCGCCGCATCGCCGGGCACCGCTCCGACGACATCGAGCGCCTGCTCGGCTGGCGCGGGCGGGACGAGATGGTGCACCGGGACGACCTGGTGCTGGCGGCTTCCCTGCCCTAACCTCGACCGGGGAGCAACATGATGTCCGAACCCGAATGGCGCCGCCTCAACCGGGCCAACTGGGACGAGCGCGTGGCGGTCCACCTGGCGCCTGAGTCCGACTACGAAACGGACCTGCTGCGGCGGGGCAACTACGTCCTGCATGCCATCGAGGAGAGCGAGCTTGGCCCGGTGGCGGGCCAGCGGCTGCTGCACCTGCAGTGCCACTTCGGCATCGACACCCTGGCCCTCGCCCAGAAGGGCGCCGACGTGACGGGCCTTGACTTCTCGGCGCCGGCCATCGCGGCGGCGCGCGCCCTCGCCGCGGAGGTCGGCATCGACGCGGCCTTCGTGCAAGCGGACATCTACGAGGCGCGCGCGGCGGTCGAGGGCGAGTTCGGCCGCGTGTTCACCAGTTGGGGCACGATCTGCTGGCTGCCGGACATCCGCGCCTGGGCCGATGTCGTCGCAAGCCTGTTGGCACTGGGCGGAGAGTTCTATT
Source organism: uncultured Acetobacteraceae bacterium (assembly GCA_964246905.1). Taxonomy (GTDB): domain Bacteria; phylum Pseudomonadota; class Alphaproteobacteria; order Acetobacterales; family Acetobacteraceae; genus CAHJXG01. The sequence continues at coordinate 3,550 of CAXTTB010000309.1, forward strand.
TCGCCGACGCCCATCCGGCATTGATGATCTTCGACGACAGCGTCGCGGGCACTAACGGAATGCCCGGCTGGTTCGTGCCGTACTTCCACCGGGGTGCCCTCGTCCTCGACGATGCGCGCGATTATGCAAATCCAACCGCACGGCTTACGAACACCCGCACCCACGAGTTCATCCACCCGGTCGCAAGCGTCGTGCAGGCCCTGCTGGACGCCGGCTTGCGGCTCACGATGCTGCACGAGCACGACACGCTGCCTTGGAAGGGGTTCGACTGCATGGTGCCAACCGAGGGCCGGCTCTACCGGCTGCCGGACCGGCCATGGCTGCCGCTGTCCTACTCGTTGAAGGCGGTCAAACCCTGATCGGCGCCGCAGGGTCTTTCATCTTTGAAGGAAGCTCGTAGGGCGTATAAGCGAAGCGTCATACGCCGAACACGCCGATGCGCTGCGTGGCGGCGGAAGGCGCTGACGCTTTTCCGCCCCACGCCCGGGCGGACGCCCCCTGGCGCAATGGCCCGCGACGCGGCAAGAATGCCCGGCATGAACCACGAAGCAGACCCTTGCGCGGCCTGGCTGCGGGACGCGGGACGGCAGGCCCGGGCGGCGTCGGCCGTTTTGGCCCAAAGCACGGATGCGGAGCGCGCCGCCGGGCTGCGCGCCGCGGCAGACAGCCTGCGCCGCCGCGCCCCGACGATCCTGCTGGCGAACGAGGCGGACGTGGCGGCCTTCCATGGTACCGCCGCGTTCGGGGACCGCCTGACGCTGACACCGCCGCGGGTCGAGGCGATGGCGCGGGGGCTGGAGGAGATCGCCGCCCTGCCCGACCCGCTCGCCCGCACGCTCGCGGAGTGGACCCGGCCCAACGGCCTGCGCTTCCGCCGCATTGCCGCGCCCATCGGGGTGATCGGCATGGTGTACGAGAGCCGGCCCAACGTGGGGGCGGACGCCGCCGGGCTGTGCGTGAAGTCGGGCAACGCCGTGATCCTGCGCGGCGGCTCCGACAGCGCCCGTTCCGCCGCCGCCATCCATGCCGCGATGACGGAAGGGCTGGAGAGCGCCGGCCTGCCGCGCGCCGCCGTGCAGGCCGCGCCCGGCACCGACCGCGGCTATGTCGCCGCCCTGCTGGCGGGCAGCGGCCTGATCGACCTCGTGATCCCCCGCGGCGGGCGCTCGCTGGTGGAGCGGGTGCAGCGGGACGCGCGGGTGCCGGTGCTGGCCCATGCGGAGGGGCTGAACCACACCTACGTGCACGCCGCCGCCGACCCGGCCATGGCGCGCGCCGTCTTGGCCAACGCCAAGATGCGCCGCACCGGCGTCTGCGGCGCGACCGAGACCCAGCTGATAGACGCCGCCTGCGCCCCGGTCCTGCTGCCGCCGCGGGGCGCTGCC
>CAXTTB010000310.1:0-4932 GCA_964246905.1 uncultured Acetobacteraceae bacterium
GGCCAAGAACCGCAATGTGCGCCGGAAACAGCCTCTGATTGCGCGCCGAGCCGTTCATCATTGCGCGCCGGTACACTTACCGGCCAACAGGCAGGCCACCCGGCGGCATCACGAAGCAGTCCAGTCCCGCCGACATCTCGGCGCGGGCCTCGTCGAGCCGCCGGTCGCCGGCCAGCGCGATCCAAAGCATCCCGTCGATGAACGCGCTGATGTTGACTGCCGTCTGCGCGGCGCTGAACCTCAGGCGGATGTGGCCGCCGTCGTGCATCCTCTGCAGGTGGGCCGCCAGCACCGACAGCGTCTTCTGGAGCAGCGGGCCGCCCAGGTCGTGCAGCCGGCCCGACCGCACGAACTCGGCGTTCAGGTGCAGGCGGGTCCGCACCACCGTCACGATGTCGAAGCCGAGCTGGTCGTCGAAGCTGACCATCATCGCCTTGAACGACGGCCAGTCGTCGGGAAGGTCGGACACCTGCAAGGCGCCGTAGCGCACCGTCTCCGCGAGGATGTCATCCTTGTTGCGGAAATGGACATACAGCGCCCCGGCGCTCAGGTCCGCCCGCCGGCAGATATCCGCGATGGAGGTGCCGTCCACGCCCTTCTCGGCGATGCATTCGATCGTGGCACGGAGGATCCGCGTCCGCTGGGCGGCCATGTGGAGGGCGTCACGTCTGGGCATTCCCGGTTACTATGCAACGCCGGCCAGGCTTACAACCGCTTGACTCCCCCTTATAAAAAACGGACAGTCGTTTTTTTAGCGCATCTCACCGGAGCTGCGCCAGTAGCCGACAGGAGAGAGAGATGGCGCAGCAAGCACGGATCGACCCGTCCGCACTGGACAAGCTGTTCGATCCCTTCGACCGGACCAACGCGCCGGGCTTCGCGGTGGGCGTCGCGCTCGCGGGCGAACCCGGCTACCGCCGCGGGTTCGGCATGGCGAGCATCGAGCTGCCGGTGGCGCTGTCGCCCACCATCAGGATGCGGATCGGCTCGACGACGAAGCACTTCTGCGCGCTGGCCGTGATGCTGCTGGCCGAGGAGGGCAAGCTGTCGATCAGCGACTCGCCGCGCCGCGTGCTGCCCGAGCTGCCCGAATGGGCGGAGCCGATCACGGTCCGGCAATTGATGTCGCACACCAGCGGGATGCGCGACGGCTTCGACATCGTCCTTCACGCGGCCGGGCCGGGCATGGTGGCCGCGCCCGACATGCTGTTCAAGCTGCAGACCCGCCTGGACAGCGTCAACGCCGCGCCGGGCACGGCCTACAGCTACAACAACGCCGGCTACGTGCTGCTGACCGAGATCGTCGAGCGGCTGAGCGGCAGGTCGCTGGCCGACTTCCTGTCCGAACGCATCCTGCGGCCGGTCGGCATGTACGACACGATGCTGCGGCCGCTCGACACCGACCTGGTGCCCAACAGCGCCACGCTGCACGTGCCGTCGCCGGACGGCGGCTGGACGCGCGGCGTCTTCGGGGTGCCGGTGCGCGGCGAGGGCGGGATCGTCTCGACGGTCGATGACATGCTGCTGTGGCTCAGGCACATGGGTCATCCCACCGTGGGATCGCCAGAGACCTGGGCCGCGATGCGGACGCCCGTCACCACCCACGGCTACGGCCTGGGCCTGCACATGGGCGAGTACCGCGGGCTGCGGACCGTCCACCATGCCGGCAGCGTGGTCGGCGGCTCGAGCCAGATGGTCAAGGTGGTGGACCACGGCCTCGACCTGATCATCATGAGCAACGGGCGCAGCACGCTGGACCTCCTCAACCTCGTTGACGCCATCATCGACGCCTGCATCCCCGGCCTGCCGCCGAAGCCGCCGGAAGCCGCGGGCGGCGCACCAACGAGCGGCACCTTCCATTCGCCCGGCACCGGCCAGGTGCTGACGCTGGTCGAGCACGAGGGCAGGCAGGCCGTGGCGATGGGCGGCATGACACTGCCGACGTGGTGCAACGAGGATGGGGCGCTGTCCATCGAGATCCCGGGCGTCGACCTGCGGATCACCCCGGTGCGCGCCGGCGGGGCGGTGGCGGCGCTTGAGGTCGAGGAGGCCGGCTCGCATGACCGGCTCGACCGGGTGGACGCGCCCGCGGACGCGGCGGCCGTGGTGCAGGCCGGCCGCTATGAGAACGCCTCCGCCGGCGTGACCGCCACGATCACGCACGGTCCGGAGGGGACGGCGGCCCTCCAACTGGCGTGCGAGGTCGGGGCGATGGACTATGCGTTGACCCTGATCGGGCCGGACCTTTGGCAGGCGAAGGCGACCTCGGCCCTGCCTTTGATGCTCACGCTCGAGTTCGACGCCGACGGCTTCCGCCTCACCACGGGCCGGACCGCCCGCCTTCGCTTCAGGAAGCCATAGCGTTGGCAGGAGAGCGCCAGGAATTGCGGGGTGCCCGCACCGACGAGGGTGGCCGGCGTTGCCCATTTCGCCTGTCAAGCTGAACCAGGACCGCCGGCACCATATCCCCAAGCAGAAGCACGAGGTCATCGACTGGCGCGACCATGATGCCAGCTTGCGCCAGCGCAGGAACCTATGACGGTCTGGTTCACCGATGAAGCCGTCGAGGGATGGCGGGCGCGGCCGCGCACGACCGTAGGCGGACAGCCCTGGTATTCCCCTTTGGCGGTCCTGACGGCGCCCACGCTCCAGGCCGTGCGGCCGTGCAGCCGCCCCAGGCGGTGGAAGCACGCGGCCCGGGCCAGGGCGTTGGGCTTTGCCCTTGCTCAGCTCCGCCGTGGCCTGCCGGCGCAGTGCGGGCCGCTCCAGCCAGTCCAGGGCGTGCAGGGTGCGCTCAATGCGCGCGATCTCCCGCAGCGCCAGGGCCAGCCCGTTCTGCCGCGGGTGGCGCCGAGCCGTTTGAGCAGCAGCGAGGCGCTGACCGTGCCCGTCCGCACCGACGCCGTCATCCGGAGCACGTCGCCCCACTGCGCCGCGATCAGCTTGTCGTCGGGCCTCCCCGCGATGAACGGCGCGAGTGCCGGCCACGTCGAGGCCGGGCCGAAGGCATACAGCTTGCGGTCCGCGAGGTTGGGGATGCGCGGGGCGAAGCGGAACCCCAACAGGCGCATTGCCTCACACTGATTGTTACCGGCGCTGGCCGTTGCCTCAGGTGGTTTGCTACCGGGCGCGTGCAGGCTCGGAGGGCAACAGGTGGTGGGGCGGATTGGGATGGCGACGCGGCGGGAGTTGTTGGAGGCGGTCAGCGCACGGTATCGGGGTGGAGCGCGAGCGGAGCGATCGCGCATCCTCGACGAGTTTGCGGCGGTCACGGGCTACCATCGCAAGCACGCGATCCGGCTGTTGGTGGGGTTGGGCAAGCGGGAGGAGGCGGACGGCTTTGTTCTGCCGGCGCGGGCTTGTGCGAGAACCTATGGCGTGGAGGTCCGGGACGCGCTGATCCAGCTGTGGGAGGTGGCGGACCGGGTGTGCTCGAAGCGGCTGCGGCCGATGCTTCCGGTGTTGCTGCCGGCCTTGGAGCGGCACGGTCGCGTGGTGCTGGACGAGGCGACGCGGGTCAAGTTGCTTGCGGTGAGTGCGGCCAGCATCGACCGCCTGCTGGCCGACGTGCGCGCAGTGGCGGGCGGCGGGCGGCGCCGTCCCGTGGGGTTCGGCTCGGCGGTGCGCCGGAGCGTGCCGGTGTGGACGTTCAACGATTGGGGCGACCCGGCGCCGGGCTGGGCCGAGGTGGACTTCGTAGCGCATGGCGGCACGACGGTGTCGGGGGCGTTTGCGCAGACGATGGTGCTGACGGACGTGGCGACGGGGTGGACGGAGTGCATCCCCATCGTGGTGCGCGAGGCGGAGATGGTCGTGCATGCGCTGGGCCGGGCGCGGGAGCTGTTCCCCTTTCCGCTGCGCGGGGTGGATTTCGACAACGACAGCCTGTTCATGAACGATCTCGTGGTTGGCTGGTGCCGGGCGGAGGGTCTGGAGGTGACGCGCTCGCGGGCCTACCGGAAGAACGACCAGGCCTGGGTCGAGCAGAAGAACGGCGCCATTGTGCGCCGGCTGGTCGGCTACGGGCGGTTTGAGGGCGTTCTGGCCGGCGAGGCTTTGGGCCGGCTGTATGCGGCGGCGCGGCTGCACGGCAACCTGTTCCAGCCCTCGTTCAAGCTGCGGGAGAAGCGGCGCGAGGGCGCGCGGGTAATCAAGCGCTACCATGCGCCGGTGCCGCCTGCGATGCGCGCGCTGGCCCACACGGGAGTATTGGACGCGGACAAGGCGCGGCTGCGGGACATGCTGGCCGGCGCCGACCCGGTTCTGCTGCTGGCCGAGATGCGTGCGGCACAGGCGGAACTGGGCACGCGCGTGGATGCGCGCGGGATGGGGGCTGGCCGCGGCGACGCGCCGGCGCCGATCGACCTGGCGCGGTTCACGGCGAGCCTGAAGGTGGCGTGGTCTGAGGGAGAGAAGCGACCGACGCACAAGCGCCGCTACGTGCGGGTCAAGCCTGTGGTGCAGACGTCGATGCTGGACGCGGTGCGTGACCAGCTGCTGGCGTGGCTGGAAGCGCAGCCGGCTTTGTCGGCGGTGGATGCGCTGGAACGGTTGCGCGGCCTGCATCCCGACCGGTTCAACGCCGATCATCTGCGGACGGTGCAGCGGTTCATGAAGGTGCGGCGGGCGGCAATGGCGCGGGAGGTGCTGCTTGGGCCGCTGTCTCCGACGGTTGCGAGCGGATCAAAGGCGGTGACGCAGATCGGCGCTGAATTGAACGCGACCGGCGACACCGAGATGCTCGGTAACATTCCGTCTTGAGGCAACACGACGGATGGGTTTACCGTGTCGCCTGACAACGTTCCGGGGGTGACATATCCCGTGGACTCTGGCGCAGCCGGGAACCAGCCCGCCGCGCCGGTGGCGATGGCAGCGGAGTAATACCAATTGGCCTATCTGCTGACCTGATCGATGGCGTGGATGATCCAAGGA
>CAXTTB010000311.1:0-4927 GCA_964246905.1 uncultured Acetobacteraceae bacterium
GTGTAGGGGTGCCGCGGCGCGCGGAACACCTCGGCTACAAGCCCGCTTTCCACGATGCGCCCGTCCTTCATCACGCACACCCGGTCGGCGACGCGGCGCACCACGTTCAGGTCGTGGCTGATCAGCAGCAAGGCGAGGCCGCGCGCCGCCTTCTCCCGCGCCAAGAGGTCCAGGATGCCGGCCTGGATCGTCACGTCCAGCGCCGTCGTCGGCTCGTCGGCAATCAGCAGCTTCGGGTCGTTCGCCAGCGCCATGGCGATCATCACCCGCTGCCGCTGCCCGCCGCTGAGCTGGTGCGGGAAGGCCGCCAGCCGGGCCTCCGCGTCGGGGAAGCCCACGCGGCGCAGCAGATCGGCGACGGCGCCCCGGGCGGGCCTGCGCCCATGCAGCGCCAAGGCCTCCGCCACCTGCCGGCCGATGCTGTGCAGCGGGTTCAGGCTGGTCATCGGCTCCTGGAACACGATCCCGGCCGTGCCGCCGCGCGCCGCCTGCAACGCCGCGGGCGGCGCGCCCAGCATGGAGGTCCCATCCAGCATGACCCGGCCCGTGCAGGCCGCCCCCGGCGGCAGCAGTTGCAGGACCGACAGCGCGGTCAGCGACTTGCCCGACCCGCTCTCGCCCACCAGCGCCAGGGTCTCGCCCTGATCGAGCGCGAAGCTCACCCCGTCCACCACGCGCCGCGGCCCGAACGCCACCGACAGGTCCCGCACCTCCAGCATCACGGCTGCTTGCGCGGGTCGAAGGCGTCGCGCACCGCCTCGCCGATGAAGATCAAGAGGGTCAGCATCCCGCCGAGCACCGCGAACGCCGTCATGCCGAGCCAGGGCGCCTGCAGGTTGTTCTTGCCCTGCGCCACCAGCTCCCCCAAGGACGGCGAGCCGGGCGGCAGGCCGAAGCCGAGGAAGTCGAGGGTCGAGAGGATCGTCACCGAGCCGGACAGGGTGAACGGCAGGAAGCTCAGCGTCGCCACCAGCGCGTTCGGCAGGATGTGCCGCGCCATGATCGCCCCGTTCGACACGCCCAGCGCCTGCGCCGCCCGCACGTAGTCGAGGTTCCGCCCGCGCAGGAACTCCGCCCGCACCACGCCCGTCAGCGCCATCCAGGAAAAGGCGAGCAGGAACAGCAGCAGCGTCCAGAAGGTCGGCGTCACGATGCTGCCGAGGATAATCAGCAGGTAGAGCTGCGGCATCCCGGACCAGACCTCGATGAACCGCTGGAACAGCAGGTCGGTCAGCCCGCCATAGAAGCCCTGCACCGCCCCGGCCGCGATGCCGACCACGGACGACACGGCCGTCAGCGTGAAGCCGAACAGCACCGACAGCCGGAACCCGTAGATCACCCGCGCCAGCACGTCCCGCGCCTGGTCGTCGGTGCCGAGCAGGTTGCGGAAGGACGGCGGCGCCGGGGCGGGGACGGGCAGGTCCTTGATGACGGTGTCGTAGCGGAACGGGATGGCAGGCCAGAGCATCCAGCCATGCGCGTTGATGGCCGCGGCCAACTGCGGGTCGGTGTAGTCGGCCTCCGTCGGCAGGAAATCGCTGCCAAACGTGTCCTCGCTGTAGTCGCGCAGCACCGGCGCGTAGAACTGGTTGTCGAAGCGGATCAGCAGCGGGCGGTCGTTGGCCAGGAACTCGGCGAACAGGCACAGCAGGAACAGCACGGCGAACACCGCCAGCGACCACGCGCCCCGGCGGTGCGCGCGGAAGATCGCGAGCCGCCGCCGGGTGATCGGCGCCATGGTCATGCGCGTCACCGCCGGGCCTCGAAGTCGATGCGGGGATCGACGACGGTGTACAGCAGGTCGCCCACGACCTGCAGCACCAGGCCGAACAGCGTGAAGATGTAGAGCGTGCCGAACATCACGGGGTAGTCCCGCCGGATCGCGCTCTCGAACCCCAGGAGGCCCAGCCCGTCGAGCGAGAACACGATCTCCACCAGGAGCGCCGAGCTGAACAGGATGCCGATGAACGCGGCAGGAAATCCGGCGACGATCAGCAGCATGGCGTTGCGGAACACATGGCCGTACAGCACCCGCTGCTCCCCCGCCCCCTTGGCCCGGGCGGTCACGACGTACTGCTTGCGGATCTCGTCCAGGAAGCAGTTCTGCGTCAGCCTCGGCAGCCCGGCGAACCCGCCCGCCACCAGCGCCACCGGCGGCAGCACCATGTGCCAGGCGTAGTCCGCCACCCGCGCCGGCCACGCCCACTCCCCCGACCCGGCGCTGGTCAGCCCGCGCAGCGGGAAGATCTGCACGAAGCTGCCGCCCGCGAACAGCACGATCAGCAGCAGCGCGAACAGGAAGCCCGGCACCGCATAGCCCACCAGCACCACCGCGCTGCTCGCCACGTCGAACCGGCTGCCGTCCCGTACTGCCTTGTGGATGCCGAGCGGGATGCTGACCAGGTAGATCAGCAAGGTGGACCACAGGCCGAGCGAGATGCTCACCGGCATCTTCTGCAGCAGCAGCGCCACCACCGTCTGGTCCCGGAAGAAGCTGCGCCCGAAGTCGAAGCTCAGGTAGCCGCGCAGCATGGAGGCGAACCGCTCACCGGCCGGCTTGTCGAAGCCGAACTGGCGCTTCAATTCCTCAATCTGCTTGGCGTCCAGCCCGCGTGCGCCGCGGTAGGCGCCGCTGTCGCTGGTGGCGCCGGTGATGCGCGCCGTCGCCTCCGTGCCGCGCCCGCGCGTTTCCGCGATGGCCTGCTCCACCGGCCCGCCGGGCGCGAACTGCACCACGGCGAAGTTGATGGCGATGATGCCCAGAAGCGTCGGGATCAGCAGCAGCAGCCGGCGCAGCAGGTAGTTCGCCAATCCTAAGCAGCCTTTCGCAACTCAGGCCAGCCCGGGCATGTAGGGCGCATAAGCGGAGCGCCATGCGCCGCCAGGCAGTGCGAACCAGAGGCGGATGGCGCCTCGCTGATCCGCCCTACGATCCCGGCCATGCCTGTCCCACCTTGCACGATGCTGCTCAGTTCACCGGCTTGCGCGCCGTGTCGGCCCGGGCGGACAGGTTCGGGTCGATCCACCAGCTATCCAGCACGAAGCCGTCGCGGATCGGCTGGCTCGGCCGGCCGAAGCGGTTCCAGGTGGCGAGGTTGAACTGCGCCTTGTAGTAGTTCGGCACCATGTACCAGCCGCGCAACAGCACCCGGTCCAGCGCCCGCCCGGCTGTCGCCAGCGTTCCGCGGTCCTGCGCCTCGATGGCTTTCTCGATCAGCGCATCGACCGCCGGGTCGCAGACGCCCGACAGGTTGCCGCCGCCCGGCGTCTTGGCGCCGACGCAGGAGAAGTCGTCCCGCAGCTCGTTCCCCGGCAGGTCGGACCCGGGATAGATCATCGTCGTCATGTCGAAGTCGAAGTCGTCCGTCAGCCGCTCGTACTGCGCGCTGTCCACCGTGCGGACACTGGCCTCGATGCCCAGGCGCTGCAGCCATTGCTGGTACGGCAGCGCCACCTTCTCCAGGACGGGATCATGCAGCAGGATGGTGAACGCCATCTGCTTGCCGGCGCCGTCCACCAGCTTGCGGTCCTTGATGGTCCACCCGGCCTCCTTCAGCAGCGCCAAGGCCCGGCGCAGGCCCTCCCGGTTGTTGCCGGAGCCGTCAGTCTCCGGCATCCGGAACGGCTCGGCGAACAGCGCGGGCGGCAGCTTGTCGCGGAACGGCGCCAAGAGCGCCTGCTCGCCCGCGTCCGGCAACCCCGTCGATTCCTGCGCCGTGTTGCCGAAGTAGCTGCGGGTGCGGACGTAAGCGCCGAAGAACAGGTTCTTGTTCATCCATTCGAAGTCGAACACCTGCGCCATCGCCTCCCGCACCCGGGCGTCCGCGAACATCGGGCGCCGGGCGTTCATGGAGAAGCCTTGGATGCCGACCGGCAGGCGGTGCTCGATCTCGTCGCGGCGCACCAGCCCGTCGCGCACGGCGGGGAAGTCGTAGCCGGTCGCCCATTCCTTCGAGATGTTCTCCTGCCGGTAGTCGATCTGCCCGGCCTTGAACGCCTGCATCGCGACGGTCGGGTCACGGAAATACTCGATCCGCACCCGGTCGAAGTTGTGGAAACCCTTGCCCGTGGGCCGGTCCCGCGCCCACCAGTTCGGGTCGCGCGCATAGGTCACGCTGCGGCCCAGCTCGAACTTCTCCACGCGGTACGGCCCGCTGCCCAACGGCGGCTCGGTCAGCGGCTTGGTGAAGTCGCGGGTGGACCACCACGTCTCCGACAGCACCGGCAGGCCGCCGACAGCCAGCGGCAGCTCGCGGTTCTGGTTCGACTTGAAGTGGAACACCACCCGGCGGTCCGTCTCCGCCACCGCGTCCTGCACGTCGGCATAGGCGACGCGGACCGAGGGACGGCCCTTCTCCATCAGCGTCTTGAACGTCCACGCCACGTCCTGCGCGGTCACGGGCGTGCCGTCGGAGAAGCGCGCCTCCGGGCGCAGCTCGAACGCGACCCACATGCGGTCGGCGGGCATCTCAACCGTCTGCGCCAGGTGGCCGTAGCCGGTCGCCACCTCGTCCGCCGAGCCGACCAGCAGGGTTTCCCAGACGTGCCCGCCCGCTGACCCGGCGCCCGTGCCGCCGACGCCGGGCTGCCAGGACGCGCCGGTGCCGATGGCGGGGTTGCCGCGCAGGATGTAGGGGTTGAAGCCGTCGAAGCTGCCGACCATCGCGAACACCGCCTCGCCCCCCTTCGGCGCATCCGGGTTCACGTAGGGAAAGTACGGAAAATCCGCCGGCAAGGCAGGGGTGCCGAGGACGGTGATGGCGTGGCTGCGTGTCACCTGCGCTTGCACGGGCGAGACGAACAACAGCAGGAGCAGCAGGCAGCGCAGCATGGGGCCTCCGTGAACCGGGTCAGGCCATAGAAGGGGCCGCGCGGCCCGCGTCAAGCCGCCAGCAGCGCCAGGGCGGGCGCGAGCAGCGCCGGGTCG
>CAXTTB010000312.1:0-4898 GCA_964246905.1 uncultured Acetobacteraceae bacterium
CTGCTGTTCGGCGCGGCGCTGGCGGAGGGGCAGGCGCCCACGGGCTGGCGTGACGCGGCGGCGGCGGTGCTGCACGGCATCGAGCACCGGCTGGCCCAGGGCGGCCCGGCTCAGGGCGGCCCGGCTCATGGCGGCATCAAGCATTGGCAGGACCGGGACGAGGCGCTGCGGACGGCCAACCTGTGACGGCGCCCCCTGTCGGCGGGCCGGGCACGCGCGTCGTGACCTTGCTGGCCCGGCACGGCACTGCGAAGTATGGCGACGCCCTGCCGGACATCCGGGCGCTGTTCGCGCGGCAGATGCCGGGGTTCAGGCACGAGGTCGTCGTGATCGACAACGCGCTCGACCGGGACCACGCGGAACAACTGGAGCCGGGCGTCACACTGGTTGGCGGCGACAACGCGGCCTGGGAGTTCTCCGCCTGGGATCGCGGCATCGCGCACCTCGGGCCGCGCCTCGACGAGTACGGTTGGGTCCACCTTGCCACTTCGGCGTTCCGGCAGCTCTACACGCGCTACCTCGGCCGGTTCGGCGCGGACATGCTGGGCCTGGTGGCTGGGCGGGCTGCCGCGGTGGGGCACATCGACCATTTCAACGAACCCGTCGGGTTCGCCGGGCGCCGCCTGCAATCCTGGCTCCGCAGCTCCTTCTTGCTGCTGCCGCCGGCGGAGCTTCGGCTGCTCGGCCCGCTGGGCAGCGTGACGGACCGGAGCGCCCTGTTCAGCGGTGACCCCGCCGCGCCGTTCCGCGAGGACGCGCCGCTGTCAGCGGCGTATCAGCAGAACATCCTGGGCTGGCTGACCGGGGACGGGACCGGCCAGGGCACGGAGTGGCATTCGCGCTTCACGCTTTCGGACCAGACGCTGAGGTTCTTCGAGGACAAGGCCGTGGCGGTCCTGAACGAGCAGATGCTGACCAGCCGGCTCCGCGCCCAAGGGTGCGGGATCGTCGATGCGACGTGGCTCGCGACCCGTGCCGGGACCTGCTCGGCGGCCCGACCGTTGAGGGCAATCCCCGACTGGCGCATCCAGGTCACGTCGCGCGACGTGGACGCCGCCAGTTCCGCCCTCCTGATCTGATCTTGGGCCGGTTCGGCCTGGGTTACACCAACTGGTGTTTGCTATGACCGTTTTGGCGGCTACGAACCGTGTGGGGCGGAAAAGCGTCAGCGCCTTCCGCCGCCTCGCAGCGCCGCGGGCTGGCGTATGGCGCTTCGCTTATACGCCCTACAAGCTACTCCCCTTCCTCGAACGTCACCGCCACGTCCGCATTGGCCGACAGGCGCACGGTACCGTCCTCGATCTCGGCGACCAGCCCGGCGGAGATGTAGTGGTGGTGCTGGTCGCTCGAATCCTTCTTGGTCAGCTTGATGCGGTCGCCCTGCACATGGTCAACGGTGCCGACGTGCACGCCGTCCGCGCCGATGACATCTGCATGTTCCTTGATCTGGCTGAGATCGGCCATGATAACCCCCGTTGTTGGACACTGGCACCAACGCCGCAGGATGCCGGCGGTCGCATGGCCTTCGCTGCCGGGCCGTTGAAATCGGCAGTGCCGGCTGGCAGCATCGCGTACAAGACCCTGTGCGGCACGCCTGGCCGGCTGAAAGGACCCTCCGCATGACCCAGCTCACCGGCATTCATCACCTGACCGCCGTCACCGCGAACGCGGCTGCGAACCACGACTTCTACACAAGGGTCCTCGGCCTGCGGCTGGTGAAGAAGACGGTCAACCAGGACGACACCAGCGCCTACCACTTGTTCTATGCCGACGGGGAGGCGGCGCCGGGCACCGACCTGACCTTCTTCGACTGGCCGGTCGGGCGGGAGCGGCGCGGCACGCACAGCATCGCCTGCACGGCCCTGCGGGTGGGGCCGGGCGCGCTGGACTACTGGCAGGCGCGGCTCGCCGAGTTGCGCGTCCCGCACGGCCCGGCGCACGAGGCCGATGGACGCCGGCAGATTGCCTTCGAGGACCCGGAAGGCCAGCGCCTCGCGCTGATCGACGACCGCGGCGCCGGGCCGGCGCATCCCTGGGCCAGGTCCCCGGTGCCGCCGGAGCACCAGATCCGCGGCCTGGGGCCGATCACCGTCAGCGTGCCGACGCTGGCGCCCACCGGCCGTTTCCTGACCGAGGCGCTGGCGATGCGCCCGGCGCGGACCTACCAGGCCCCGGACGGCGGCACCGAGACGCATGTCTATGAGATGGGCGAGGGCGGCCCGGCGGCTGAGCTGCACGTCCGCCTCGATCCGCGGCTCCCGCCCGCGCAGCCCGGTGCCGGCGGCGTCCACCACGTCGCCTTCCGCATCCCGGACGCGGACTACGACGCCTGGGTCGAGCGGTACCAACGCCTGGGCGTCCGCTCCAGCGGCCCGGTGGACCGCTTCTACTTCCGCAGCCTGTACGCCCGCGAACCCGGCGGCATCCTGTGCGAGATCGCCACCGACGGCCCGGGCTTCGCCACCGACGAGCCGATGGAGGCGCTGGGCAAGCGCCTGTCCCTGCCGCCGTTCCTGGAAGCGCAGCGGGCGGCCATCGAGCGCAAGCTGAAGCCGCTCTAAGCGGGCGCGCCTTCCGGCGCCAGCGCCGCCTGCACGGCGTCATCCACCGTGTCCAGCCAGACGAAGCGCAGCTTGTCCCGGGCGCTGGGCGGGATGTCGTCCCAGTCGCGGCGGTTGCGCGCCGGCAGCATGACCGTGGTGATCCCGGCCCGCGCCGCCGCCACCACCTTCTCCCGGATGCCGCCCACCGGCAGCACCAGGCCGCGCAGGCTGATCTCCCCCGTCATCGCCACCGCCGGGTCCACCGCCCGGCGCAGCAGCAGGGAGGCCAGCGACATGAACATCGCGACGCCGGCGGAGGGGCCGTCCTTCGGGATGGCGCCGGCGGGGACGTGGACGTGGATGTCGCCCTCGAACAGGCCCGGCTCGATGCCGAGCTGCTCGGCACGGGACTTCACGAGGCTCAGCGCCGCCTGCGCGCTTTCCTTCATCACGTCGCCGAGCTGCCCGGTGAGGATCAGCCGGCCGCCGCCGGGCATCCGGCTGCTTTCGATGAACAGGATGTCGCCGCCCACCGGCGTCCAGGCGAGGCCCGTCGCCACGCCCGGCATCGCGGCGCGGCCCGCGACCTCCGGGTCGAAGCGGCTCGGCCCCAGGATCGGCGGCAGGCTCTCCGGGCCGATGCGGATGGGCCGCTCGGCCTCCCCCTCCGCCACGCGCACCGCGGCGGAGCGGAACACCGCGCCCACCTCGCGCTCCAGGCTGCGCACGCCGGCTTCGCGCGTGTAGTCGCCGATGATGGAGGCGAGCGCCGCGTCGTCCACCTCCACGTCGCCCTCCGCCAGGCCGTTCTGCGCCTGCTGCCGCGGCACGAGGTAGCGGCGGGCAATCGACAGCTTCTCCTCCGCCGTGTAGCCGGAGAGCTGCACGACCTCCATGCGGTCGCGCAGCGGGCCGGGGATGGTGTCGAGCTGGTTGGCCGTCGCGATGAACAGCACGCGGCTGAGGTCGAACGGCACGGCGAGGTAGGCGTCGCGGAAGGTGTTGTTCTGCTCGGGGTCGAGCACCTCCAGCATGGCCGACGCCGGGTCCCCCTGGAACCCGCCGCTGCCGAGCTTGTCGATCTCGTCCAGCATCATCACGCATTCGCGCGAGCCGGCCCGGCGGACCGCCTGGATGATGTTGCCCGGCAGCGCGCCGATGTAGGTGCGGCGGTGCCCGCGGATCTCCGACTCGTCGTGCACGCCGCCCAGGCTGACCCGCACGAAGGGCTGGCCGGTGGCGTGGGCGATGCTCTGGCCGAGGCTGGTCTTGCCGACGCCGGGGGGACCCACGAAGCAGAGGATCGGCCCCTTGCCGCCGGGGTTCAGCTTGCGAACTGCGAGGAACTCGACGATGCGCCGCTTGATCTTCTCCAGGCCGAAGTGCTCCTCGTCCAGCACCCGGCGTGCCATGGCCACGTCGATGGGCGGCGTGCCGCCGAGCTTCCACGGCAGCTCCGACAGCCATTCGAGGTAGGTCCGCACCATGCCGACCTCCGGGCTTTGCTCCGGCATCTGCTTGAGCCGGCGCAGCTCCCGCTTGGCGGAGCGGTCCGCCTCCTCCGGCAACCCGGCCTCATTCAGCGCGCGCTCCAGGTCCTGCAGCTCCGGGGCGCCGTCGTCGTCGCCCAGCTCCTTCTGGATCGCCTTGAGCTGCTCGCGCAGCATGAACTCGCGCTGCCGTCCGGCCATGGTCTCCTGCGCGCGCTTGCCGATGTCGGCGGACAGGCGCAGCACCTCCAGCCGGTAGGCGAGGCGCCACAGCACGCGGTCGAGGCGCGCGGTCAGGTCGGTGATCTCCAGGATCTCCTGCTTCTCCGCCGGCGCCAGGTCCAGGAGGCCCGCCACCAAATCGGCCAGCAGCCCCGGCGGCTCCACGTTCTGGATCGTCGCCACCAGGTCCGGCGGCGCCTGCTCGATCAGCCGCAGGGTCTCCAGCGCGCGTTCCCGGAGCTGATGGGTGCGCGCCGCGATCTCGGCGCCGTCCGCGTCGGGTTCGGGGATGCGCTCGACGCGCACGGCCAGGACGGGCGCGGCCTCGATGGCGTCGGCCAGGCGCACGCGCCCGATCCCCTGGAGGATCGCGTGGTGGGTGCCGTCCGGCGCGGTGAGGTAGCGCAGCAGCCGGGCCTCCGTGCCGATGGCGTGCAGGTCGGCGAGCGCCGGGCTGTCCACGGCCGGGTCGCGCTGCAGGACGACGGCGACGTGCCGGCTTTCCCGTGCCGCCGTCTGCAGGGCCTCCGTCGTGACCGGGCGCGTGGCGGCGATCGGGATGACGGCGCCGGGGAACAGCACGGCCTCGCGGGTCGCGACGACGATCAGCGCGTTCTCCGGCAGCGGGGAGGGCGTCAGGGTT
>CAXTTB010000313.1:0-4857 GCA_964246905.1 uncultured Acetobacteraceae bacterium
ATGCGCCCGTCCGGGATGCGCGCCATGGGGCCGGACAGCGACACCGCCGCCGCCGGCTCCGCCCCCTCGTTGAAGATGACCGCGGCGACGCAGCGCATCCCGACCGCGTGCTCCTCGTCATCGATGGCGTAGCCGCGTGTCCGGGCCTGCGCCAGGTCGCCGCGCAGCGCCGGGGTGGTGGTGATCGTCTTGACGGTGATGCGGGCCAGGCCCTGGCGGTGCAGCACCCGCGCGAGGTCGCCGTCCGGCATGGCGGAGAGCAGCGCCTTGCCGACGCCCGAGCAATGCAGCGGCACCCGTCCGCCCGGGCGCGCGAAGGCCCGCATCATCTGCCGGCACTCGATTTGGGAAAGATAGACCGCCTCCGCCTGGTCCTCGACGGCGAGGTTCACCGTCTCCTCGCTTTCCTCCATCAGCGCGCGCATGTGCGGGCGGGCGGCGCCGACGAGGCTGCGGGTCTTGAGGAAGGCGTTGCCGGCGACGAAGGCCTGCACGCCCACGGACCACAGCCGCCGCTCGGCGTCGAAGTGCACGTAGCGTTCCTGCTCCAGCGTGGTGAGCAGCCGGTGCGCGGTGGAGGGCGACAGGCCGACCTGCTGCGCCACCTCCGTCAGCGTGACGCCCTCGTTGGCGGTGGCGAGCCGGTTGACGATGGCGAGCGCGCGCACGAGCGACTGCACCTGGTCCGACCGCGCCGAGTCCGACCGCGCCGAGTCTGGGCGTGCGGGAAGGCGTGCGGGCTTGCTGGGCGGCGGGGCGGGGCGGGGTGCTCGCACGTCAGTGGACTCCTGTCCGCCGCCATGTAGCGCAGCCGTCGTTATTTCGCAATGCGGTAAACAACTGAATTTGTTGATCGAGTCTGCTGCGTTTCCGCATCGCGGGAAGGCTCGCGATTTCCCTGGCTTATTCGGCCGGGCTTGGCGATGCTTCCGGGCAGGGAAACGGGAGCAGCAAATGGCCAAGATGAAAGCGATTGACGCCGCGGTGCGCGTGCTGGAGCGGGAAGGCATCAACACCGCCTTCGGCGTGCCCGGCGCCGCCATCAACCCGCTCTACGCCGCCCTCAAGGCGCGCGGCACCATCCGCCACATCCTGGCCCGCCACGTGGAGGGCGCGTCGCACATGGCGGACGGCTACACCCGCGCCAAGCCCGGCAACATCGGCGTCTGCATCGGCACCTCGGGACCTGCGGGCACCGACATGATCACCGGGCTGTACACGGCGCTCGCCGACAGCATCCCGATCCTGTGCATCACCGGCCAGGCGCCGCGCGCCAAGATGTACAAGGAGGACTTCCAGGCGGTCGATATCGAGACGATCAGCAAGGGCGTCACCAAGTGGTCGGTCTGCGTGCGGGAGCCGGCGCTGGTGCCGATGGTGTTCCAGCAGGCGTTCCACGTCATGCGGAGCGGGCGGCCCGGCCCGGTGCTGATCGACCTGCCCATCGACGTGCAGATGGCCGAGATCGAGTTCGACGACGACACCTACGAGCCGCTGCCGGTCCACAAGCCCGCCGCCTCCCGCCGCCAGGCGGAGCGCGCCATCGCCATGCTGAACGCCGCGGAGCGCCCGCTGGTCGTCGCCGGCGGCGGCATCATCAACGCGGATGCCTCCGGCTTGCTGGTGGAGTTCGCCGAATTGACCGGCGTGCCGGTGATCCCGACGTTGATG
This sequence comes from uncultured Acetobacteraceae bacterium, assembly GCA_964246905.1. Taxonomy (GTDB): domain Bacteria; phylum Pseudomonadota; class Alphaproteobacteria; order Acetobacterales; family Acetobacteraceae; genus CAHJXG01. The sequence goes on from CAXTTB010000313.1 coordinate 1,672, forward strand.
GGCTGGGGGAGCATCCCGGACGACCACGCGCTGATGGCCGGAATGGTGGGATTGCAGACCAGCCACCGCTACGGCAACGCCACGTTCCTGGAGAGCGACTTCGTGCTCGGCATCGGCAACCGCTGGGCCAACCGGCACACCGGGTCGGTCGAGGTGTACACCCGCGGCCGCAAGTTCGTGCACGTCGATATCGAGCCGACGCAGATCGGCCGGGTGTTCGGCCCGGACTTCGGCATCGTCTCGGACGCCGGCGCGGCGCTGCGGATGTTCATCGAGGTGGCGCGCGAGATGAAGGCCGCCGGCACGCTCCGGGACCGGACGGAGTGGGCCGGCGCCTGCGCGCACCGCAAGGCCAACATGCTGCGGAAGTCGCACTTCGACGCCGTGCCCTTGAAGCCGCAGCGGGTGTACGAGGAGATGAACCAGGTGTTCGGGCGGGACACCTGCTACGTCACCACCATCGGCCTGTCGCAGATCGCCGGCGCGCAGTTCCTCCGGGTGTACGAGCCGCGCAACTGGATCAACTGCGGCCAGGCCGGGCCGCTCGGCTGGACGCTGCCGGCGGCGCTCGGCGTCCGGGCGGCGGACCCGCACAAGCCCATCGTGGCGCTGTCGGGCGACTACGACTTCCAGTTCATGATCGAGGAGCTGGCGGTCGGCGCGCAGCACAAGCTGCCGTACCTGCACGTCGTGGTGAACAACTCCTACCTCGGGCTGATCCGGCAGGCGCAACGCGGGTTCCAGATGGACTTCGAGGTCAGCCTCGCCTTCGACAACATCAACGTGGAGCCGGACGGCGACGCGCCGCGCGGCTACGGCGTAGACCACGTGGCGGTGGCGGAGGGCCTGGGCTGCAAGGCGATCCGGGTCAAAAGCCCCAACGAGTTCAGCGACGCCTTCGCCCGCGCCAAGGCGCTGATGGCGGAGCACCAGGTGCCGGTGGTGCTGGAGTTCATCCTGGAGAAGGTCACGAACATCTCAATGGGCACCGAGGTGGACAGCGTGAACGAGTTCGAGGACATCCTGTGCCTTGACCCGTCGCTGTCGATCCGCAAAAGCCAGGACATGGGCAACCAAGACATCGGCAACTCTGGGCCGCCGAAGGTCCTGGAACCCGCCGCGCGCTGACCTGCTGGATAGGATGAGACAATGAGCAACATCGGCTTCATCGGCCTCGGCATCATGGGGCGGCCCATGGCGGGCCACCTGCTCGCCGGCGGGCATACCGTGTTCGCCTACAACCGCTCCCCGGTGAAGCAGGAGCTGCTGGACCAGGGCGCCCGCGCCTGCGGCAGCCCGGCGGAGGTGGCGAAGGCCTCCGACATCATCATCACCATGGTGCCGGACACCCCGGACGTGGAGGCGGTGCTGTTTGGCGAGAACGGCGTGGCCGGCGGCCTGTCGCCGGGCAAGACGGTGGTGGACATGAGTTCCATCTCGCCCATCGCCACCAAGGACTTCGCCGCCCGCATCAACGCGCTCGGCTGCGACTACCTGGACGCCCCGGTGTCCGGCGGCGAGGTGGGCGCGAAGGCCGCCAGCCTCACCATCATGGTGGGCGGGCCGGAGGCGGCGTTTGCCAAGGTGCGCCCGGTCTTCGAGCTGATGGGCAAGAACGTCACGCTGATCGGGGGCAACGGCGACGGGCAGACCAGCAAGGTCGCGAACCAGATCATCGTGGCCTTGACCATCGAGGCGGTGGCGGAGGGGTTGCTGTTCGCCTCCAAGGCCGGCGCCGACCCGGCGCGCGTAAGGCAGGCGCTGATGGGTGGGCTGGCAACCTCGCGCATCCTGGAGGTGCACGGGGAGCGCATGATCAAGCGCACCTTCGACCCGGGTTTCCGCATCGAGCTGCACCAGAAGGACCTGAACCTGGCGCTCGCCGGCGCCCGCGCGCTGGGCGTGAGCCTGCCGAACACCGCGGCCTGCCAGGAGCTGTTCAACGCCGCCGTGGCGGGTGGCGGCAAGGCCTGGGACCATTCCGGCCTGGTGCGCGTGCTGGAACGGCTGGCCTGCCACGAAATCGGCGAAACCCCGCCGGGCTGACCCGGCCTATTTCCTCCGCCGCGCCCAGTCCACGGCGTGGCGGAGCGGGCGCGTTGCCCGCCAGGTGGTCGAGGCCTTGAGCGCCGCCACCTCCGCCCGCAGCGCGGCGATCTCCCCGTCGCGCGGGTCCGGGGCAACGATTGGAACGTCCGGCCCGGACACGCCGAACTCCGCCTGATACCACCCGGCGCCGCGCAGGGGCGTCAGCGCCTCGGGCCAAGCGAAGTGGCGCCGGTTGTATTTCTGGCCGGGCCAGTTGTCGCCGAACGGGTCGAAGACCGGAGCGGCGGTGCGGCGGAAGAACGCCGTGGTCCGCGCGTCGCCCCGGTGCTCCCACATCTCCTCGTCACGCAGGAAGTCATACAGGTGGCGGACCGTGGGGATGTGGATGTCGTCGATCACCAGCACGCCGCCGGGGCGGATGTGCGGGTAGATGCAGTAGTATTCCAGGTCCGGGAACGGGTAGGCGTGCGGCCCGTCGATCAGCGCGAAATCGACGGGATCGGCGAACTGCCACTTCGGCACCATCACCTGCGACGGGCCGATGACGAACTTGGTCGTCTCGGACCGCAGGAAGGGATGGGCCTGCGTGTTCGGCAGGCTGTTGCCGTGCGGCACGGTGAAGGCAGTGTGCCGCTCGCTCAGGTTGGACAGCAGCAGCGTGCTCAGGCCGCAGCCGGTCTCCACGGACACGCGGGCGTGGGCGTCCTGATGCTCGTCGAAGATCTTCCAGAGCACTTCGGGATACAGCGACCCGCTCTCGTGGAAGGAGGGGGAGACTTCGTCGATGATCCTCTGGGCGATGGCATGGCCCGGCATCTTGCCGTCCGGCTTGGCGGCCATCAGGCGGCGCGGGTCGGGTTTAGGGAGAAGGCCGTCGTGGTCATCGCGCAGGCGCCCGTGCTGGTCAGGCCGGCATCCTAGCCTTCCATCCCGCGCAAACGCAAAACGCTCCCAGGATCAGCGGTCGCCGACGCCGGGGGTCGCCGTCCGACAAAGCAACAGGTGGCACGATCAGCAGGCAGAATGGCGAGGGGACAGGACTGAGGAGGTCCCCGTTTTTCGGACAGGTGGTTAACCTCACCCTGTCACGTCAACGCTCTGGTTCCAGATCGGGACCGGAGGCAGCATGGGCAGCGC
>CAXTTB010000314.1:0-4854 GCA_964246905.1 uncultured Acetobacteraceae bacterium
GCCGCCAGCACCGCGGCCAAACATGCCGTCTCGGTCAGCCGCGCCGGGCAGGACGGCACCGCGCGGCGCGGCCGGGCGCGGCGGCGGGCGCGGCGCGGGTTCCAGATGGTGTGCCAGGACCCGTTCTCCTCCCTCGATCCGCGCAAGCGGGCCGGGCAGCTCGTGCGGGAGCCGCTGGACCTGCTGGCGGCCGGCGACCCGGCGGGGCGGGCCGCCCGGGCTGCGGCCATGATCGAGGCCGTGGGCCTGCCCGCCGACGCCGCCGGGCTGTTCCCGCACGAGTTCTCCGGCGGGCAGCGGCAGCGCCTGGCCATCGCCCGCGCGCTGGCGCCCGGCCCGGCGCTGCTGGTGTGCGACGAGCCGGTTTCGGCGCTCGACGTCGCGATCCAGGCGCAGGTGCTCAACCTGCTGCGCCGCCTGCAGCGCGAGCTGGCCTTGACCCTCGTGTTCATCTCCCACGACCTCGGCGTGGTGCAGTACCTCTGCGACGAGGTCGCGGTGATGTACCTGGGCCGCATCGTGGAGCGTGCGCCGACCGCGGTGCTGTTCGCCCGGGCGCGGCATCCCTACACCTGGTCGCTCATGGCGGCGGCCTTGCCGCGGGCCGGCGCCGATCCGGCCTGGCGCAACGGCTTCCTGGCGCCGGGCGAGCCGCCCAGCCCGCTGGCGCCGCCGCCGGGCTGTCATTTCGCCGGGCGCTGCCCGCATGTGCAGGAGCGGTGCCGGGCGGTGTTGCCGCCGCTCCGGATGCTGGAAGCGGGTCACTGGGTCGCCTGCCACCGGGCGGAGGAGCTGGCGCACCGTTCCGTGTTCGCGGCGAAGCGGTAGGCGCGGACGTCAGCGGCGGTCGCAGTTCCCGGTCAGCGTGTTGAAGAACTGGCCAGGACGGCAGGCCGGGGTCGGCGCAGAAGGGCGTGCGGTCGCGTATGTCTGGCCGGCAGGTGGTGAAACTGGATAGCCCGGCGGCGCATAGGCCGTGGGCGGCACGGCGTAGGTCACGGGCGGCACTGCATAGGGGACAGGCGGCGGATAGCCGTAGGCGTAGGGCGCTGGATAGGGAGCGTACGCATACGGGTAGTAGCCGTAGGGGTAGTAAGGCCGCGCGATGGCGGTCCCGAGCACGGTGCCGACCCCCAACCCAAGGACGGTCCCGAACGCGAAGCCGCCGCCCCAGGCCTCTGCCGGCCTCGGCAATGCCGTGCAGACCGAGGCCGCCGCCAAACCCGCGCAAAGGAGCTTCTTCATGGGGAACCGCTCTTATCAGGAACCGTGGATGGCTGAGGTTTGACGCTCGAACCCGGACTTCAATTTCCGCCGCCGGACACATGTCCGCGAGACAAGTAAACGATAACAGAGGCGCGGCTACGTGAACAAGGTGATCATCGCCGCCGCCGCGCGCTTGGTCATGGTCCAGGTGACGGCCATCCTCTCCCGTGCGGGGCGCCGCGCCCCATCCATGACGCCGCCCACCGAGGGCGCGTCGCGTCCGATGGCGCGGGGGATCATCCCCAGCGTGCGGCGCCGGCAGTAGTACTGCGTCCGGTAGGCCTTCCACCGCCAGCCCGCCTCGGTGCAGAGCGCCCGGCGGAACCTGGCGTTGTGGACGGCCTGGTCGTCGAACCGCTGCTTCGCCGGGTCGTGGTAGAACTGCGCCAGCTTGTCCGTGCCCATCCCGGGCGTCGCCAGCCATGACGGCACGAGGCGGCCTAGGGCCTCCACGTCGGCCAGGATGCGCCCGATGCCGGTCCCGACCGCCGGGCAGGAGGACTGGTAGGCGTCCCCGATCAGGACGACGCCCTCCCGCTGCCAGGCGTTCCCGGCCCGCTGGATGGAGTTCGGCCGGACCTGGACCTTGCCGACGACCTCGAAGGGGCCGAGGGCCTGTTCGAGCGACGGCATGACGTCCAGGAGAGCCTGCTTGGGACCCTGCTTGAACAACTTGACCCAGGGGTCGCCGGGGTCGAGGTAGCAGAACAGGTTGGCACGCATGGCGTCGCCGATGGGGAACACGGCGAGGTAGTCCATCCGGTCGCCGGGCCGCTCCCCGTAGTACACGAGGTTACGGCGCGATGCGCCCTGCAGGTCGAACCCGAAGGTCAGCGAATGGTGCTCGCTCAGCATCGTCCGGCTGATCCCGAGCGGGGCCAAGCAGGCTGCCGTCGTTCGGGCCGGTGGCCAGCACGACGAGCTGCTCGGCCCGGAAATCGGCCGGGTAGGCCGCGTGCCGGTCCACCGCCACGACCCTGCATCCGGCCCGGCTGAGTACCGCCGCCGCGGTCGCGCCGCCCAGCCCGGCGCCGACGATCAGGACATCATACACCGCGTTCTCTCCGTATCGGCACCGGCCTCGGAAAGCTGCTCCCAGGATGTGATTGCGCGCACGCATCGGACAGCGTGCAAGGTAACGGGAAACCGTTAACAAGCGGTCAAACCTCGGGGAACGGCATCGTTATTTGCCGATACTGTATATCCGGCAAGAGGGAATGTTAAGTCTCAATAAACCGACAGCCCGCGCCGTGCCGTCCGGAGGCGCGGTGCCCGGAGGCGCGGTGCCGAGCGTTTTGCAGTTGCGTCGCTCGCCGGCACGCGCCATGCGTTTCCTTGCGGACGCCATGGACCCGCAGCCCGCAGAGCCGCATCAGGAGAAGCCCGCCATGTCGAGCCGCCCGCCCTTGCCGCCCTTCACGCCGGAGACCGCGGCGCAGAAGGCGCGCATGGCCGAGGACGCCTGGAACAGCCGCGACCCCGAGCGCGTGGCGCTCGCCTACACGGAGGACAGCCAATGGCGGAACCGGGCGGAGTTCATCGACGGGCGCGTCGCCATCGTCGCGTTCCTGCGCCGCAAATGGTCGCGCGAGCTGGATTACCGGCTGATCAAGGAGGTCTGGACCCACGGGGAGGACCGCATCGCGGTGCGCTTCGCCTACGAGTGGCACGACGGGTCCGGCCAGTGGTTCCGCAGCTACGGCAACGAGAACTGGGAGTTCGACGGGCACGGGCTGATGCGCCGGCGTCTCGCCAGCATCAACGACCTGCCCATCGAGGAGGCCGGGCGCAGGTTCCATTGGCCGCTCGGCCGGCGTCCGGACGGCCATGCCGGGTTGTCCGAACTTGGGCTGTAGGCCGATCGGTGCGGATAGGAACCGATGCGGGGCCGCCGCGTTCGGGGTGGCTCACCGAGCGGAGAAGCCCATGACCCGTGTCCCCATGGCCGCCGTGGCGGCGCTGCTGCTTGCGGTCTCCGACGGCCCGATCATGGCGCAGACCACCCTCGACCAGACCACCACCGTCCCGGCCACGACGCCCGGCCCCGAACCCAAGCCGGCGCCGATCACCAGCACGGACCATCAGTTCCTGGTCAAGGACGCCCAGGGCGGCGCCTACGAGATCGCGCTCGCCGCCCTGGCGCAGCAACGCACCTCCCGGGAGGACATCAAGGCCTACGCCTCCCGCCTCATCGCCGACCACGCCGCGTACAACCAAGCCCTGCAGGAGCTGGCGCAGGCCAAGGGCGTCGAGCTGCCGGCCGAGATGACGGCGGCGGACCGGGTGCGCCTGAACAGCATCAACTCACAGGCCGGCAGCACCGCCGACCGCTCCTTCATCGAGGAGGCCGTCCGCATCAACGCCGAGGACAGGCAGGACGCCGCCGAGGAGGCCGCCAAGACCCCCGACCCCGACATCCGGGCATTCCTGCGCAAGTTCGAGTCGGTGGACGCGGAGCATGAGCGGATGGCGCTGGCCCTGCGGCGGTAGCGGGCAGCCCGGCCATCCGTGAGCACGACAGACCCCGGCCTGCTGTGAGCACCACGCACCCCAGCGCGTTCCTCGCGGCCCGGCGCGGACAGACCGTCATCGCAGCCATGCTGGTCTCGACCTTCATGGCCGCCGTGGAGGTGACGGTCATCAGCACGGCGATGCCGACCATCGTGGGCCAGCTCGGCGGCTTCGACCTGTTCACCTGGGCCTTCGGCATCTACCTGCTGGGGCAGGCGGTGACGACGCCGCTGTATGGACGGCTGGCCGACCAGTACGGGCGCAAGCGGGTCTATCTCGGCAGCGTCGCGGTGTTCCTGCTCGGCTCGCTGCTGTGCGGCTGCGCCTGGAGCATGGCGTCCCTGATCGGCTTCCGCGCGATCCAGGGCATCGGCGGCGGCGGACTGATCCCGCTGGCGAACATGATCATCTCCGACGTGTCCAGCCCCGCCGACCGCCCGCGCGCCTTGGGCTACGTCAGCGGCATCTGGGGCATCTCGGCGATCATCGGGCCGCTGCTCGGCTCCTTCTTCACCGGCACGCTCGGCTGGCCGTTCGTGTTCTGGGTCAACCTGCCGATCGGGCTGCTGGCGGCTGTGCTCGTCGCCCGGTTCCTGCACGAACCCGCCGGGGGCCGGGCGCCGGCGCCCATCGACGCGGGCGGCGCCGGGCTGCTGGCCTTGGGCATCGGCGCGGTGATGGCGCCGGGGGGGCCGGGCGCGGCGTTCGCCCGCGCCCCGCTGGCCGTCCTGCTGATGCTCGGGGTGGCGGCGCTGGCCGGCTTCGCTTGGCGGGAACGGCGGAGCGCCGCGCCGATCCTGCCGCTGCATCTGTGGCGCAACCCGCTGATCGTGTCCGCCAACCTGTCGGCCCTGGCCTGCGGCGCGCTGATGATCGGGGCGACGGCGTTCCTGCCGCCCTGGATCCAGGGCGTGCTGGGCCGCGACGCCCTGGCGGCGGGGTTCGTGCTGGGCGTGCTGACCGTAAGCTGGACGGCCGCCAGCATGGGCCTCAGCCGGGTGCTGAACCGGGTGGCATACCGCCCGGTGGCGCTGTTTGGCTCCCTCGCGCTGCTGGGCGGCAGCGCAGGGTTGCTGC